>NZ_JBHTJZ010000054.1:0-5968 GCF_042675905.1 Paenibacillus chungangensis
TTCATAACGTAGTGATGCTCTAACAAAATATTGCTGATGCTCTAACCGCGAATCGGTGATGTCCAAATGGGCAAGTTGATGATGCTTTCAGCGTGAAATATTCAATGAGGGAAGGGGCTACTTTCGTTGGCGGTGTTGATCCGGCCAGCGTAGATCAAAACATAGAGAAATCGCTGGCGACAATAATGGAAATCGCCGTCGAAGCGAATGCAGGAGTTGATGTCCATATTCACGACGGCGATCTTCTCGGCATCTTCACTATGAACAGGCTTGCCGATCTGACGGAAGATGCCGGATGGCATGGAAGGGTCACTGTGAGCCATGCCTTCGGTTTCGCAGGTGCACCGGCATCCGCGGCAGCCGAGCTTGCGGAGCGGTTTGCCGCTCTTAACATTTCGATTACGTCCACCGTTCCGGTCGGCCCATCCCCTATGCCGATTCCGATGCTATATAACAAAGGAGTCAAAGTTGAACTCGGGAATGACAGTATTACCGATCATTGGACACCATTTGGCATCGGCGATAACTTGGAGAAAGCAAGCCGGTTGGCGGAGCAGTACCGTCATATCGATGAATTGTCCTTGTCCCGCTCGCTCGGCTTCATTACCGGAGGACGAACTCCTCTGGACCCGCACGGGAATAAGGTGTGGCCTGCCGTCGGCGATGAAGCCAGCGCCGTGTTCGTTCAAGCAAGCTGTTCCGCGGAAGCGGTAGCGCGAAGAGTGAAGCGACAAGCGGTCATGCATCGGGGGCAGGTTGTATCGGGAACGTTTTCCCCTTGAGACCAATGAAGCTGTGTTTTTCACCAAATAACATACATGCAGACTGAAAAAGCCGGCATCGCCGGCTTCTCATCAATCAATTTCATGTTCACTTCTTTTCCTTATAAAACTCAGGATACAGCTTGCATGTTTCTCGATGCGCGATACATAGCTACGTGAGATGCCCAACTCTTTTACGATTTCTCGTTGAGTACGCTCATCTCCACCATAGTAAAGTTTCGTAGCACTTGACGTACTTCATCTGTTGACTTCGTTTGCATGAGCTCATTTTTCAACTCATCTGCCTTATCAAATCCATTCATATATATCTTGAAAAAACGAAGTAAATGAACGAATGGTCTTGGTTCTAGTTCTGTTGCATATTTATCATACAAATCAATATGGTAATTTAATAACTCAATTTTTTCGTCTCTGCTATGCTCTCTAGGTGTTTTCTCAAAAGCAAATGGATCTTTAAATATACCTCTACCGATCATAACTCCATCGATTCCATATTGTTTTGCCAGCATTAAGCCTGTTTTTCGATCAGCTATATCTCCATTAATTGTTAATAATGTTTGGGGTGCAATCTGATCTCGAAGCTGTTTAATTTCAGGAATAAGCTCCCAATGAGCGGCCACCTTACTCATTTCTTTCTTGGTTCGTAGATGAATAGAAAGATTGGCAATATCTTGTCGTAATATATGTGATAACCACTCACGCCACTCATCAACATGTGAGTAGCCAAGTCTAGTTTTCACACTTACAGGCAATCCACCTGCTTTAGTAGCTTGTATAATATCTGCTGCAAGCTTGGGTTGTAGGATAAGTCCGCTACCCTTAGCTTTAGCTGCGATGTTATGAGCAGGACAGCCCATATTTATATCGATGCCTTTAAATGCAAGCTTAGCTAAACCTATGCTCATTTCCCTATAATAATCAGGGTTATTTCCCCAAATATGTGCAACCATAGGCTGTTCATCTTCAGTAAAGTATAATCTCCCACGTTCACTATATATAGCATCTGGATTACAGTAACCTTCAGTGCTTGTAAACTCAGTGAAAAAAACATCAGGTCTACCCGCTTTACTCACAACATGACGAAACACAACATTAGTTACATCTTCCATAGGAGCAAGTACAAAAAACGGTTTAGGTAATTCCTCCCAAAAATTTTCAATCAACTTTAATTCCATTCCTCTCGTCAGCATACGATAACCGCAATAACAAACAACATTATAACATATTTTCATCATGCAATTATTAACCTGAATTTCGAAAGCAAGACCTCATAAAAACATAATAAAGTGCGCCAATCTTTGGTAGAATGGTGTTTGTCGAGAACATCACCAACCAAGAGAGGAGCACCCTTAAGGTGAAGTCTACCACAAAAATCACGAACTTGAAAACGGAATTTTCTATGAGAAATGCCACTAATTTTGCAGGAAGCAAAGTCATTCTAGCCTTTCTTAAAACAATCGGTCTCGCTCAGGCTTTTCATTCCCTTGGACTATCAAAAGCAGCCAATGCGGTTTTCCCTACGCATCGAATTCTCCACTACCTCATCATCGGTTGGCTGCTCGGCTGCGAGCGTCTGTTTCACTTTAAATCGCTTCAGCATGAAGCCTTGATTGGTCATGCGCTCGGCGGTCTCCTTCATCATCACTCCTTACTGAACAAGGAGTTGATTCGGTTCGGCAAGTCACACGAAGAATTCGTGCCAGCGCTACGTGCTATGAATCTCGACATCATTGCCCCTGCCCTGCTGGATCGTACCGTTCTCGATTTTGATTCATCCGTTGAAACTGTTTATGATCATCAACAAGGCGCAGCGGTTGGCGTTAATAGCCATAAGCGAGGTCGCAAGAGCTATCACACGTTGCTTATGTATGAAGGGCAATCGCGACTGTTAGTCAATGCCGTGCTGCGCTCCGGCAATACGAGCAGTTCCACAGATGTGCTTCCGCTTGCCAAGCAAACTCTGGAACTGCTCGGCAAGCGGGAAGTGCGTTACGTCCGCTTCGATAAAGGCTTCGGCGGCGAAGACTTCTATGCCTTCTGGGAATAGCATCAGATCGGTTATGTCGGGAAGCTGAAATAGACAGACCGTCTGGCAAAGCAAGTGAGCGCATGCAAACACTGGACACGCTTTGTGAATGAGGATTGAATCATCGAAGGTATTGTCCTATGCTACAAAGCCACAACTTGGGACAAGACAAGGCGAGTCGCCATCATTCGCAAGATGCAGCGTTACCATGGAGACCACCCTCAACTCGAACTGGACTTGTTTTGGCAGTACGAGGCGATGGTCACCACAGAGTCATGGGAGGCCATTGACGTGTGGCGCTTCTACAACCAGCGTTGCTGCATGGAGAACTACATCAAGGAAGGGAAGAGCGGATTCGCCATTCACCTTATCCCTACGCAATCTTTGGCCGCCAATGAAATCGATCTCTTGCTCAAGCTAATGGCGTACAATCTGTTCGAGCGCTTCAAGCAGCAATGTTGCGATCTACTTCATCGTACGTTTACGATTCAGCGCTTTCGGCGAGTGTTTATCTACTGTGCCGGCAAATTGGTACGAAGTGGTCGCAAGTTCACTTTAAAGCTGGCCCAATCGTTCCAAAACTGATGGGCGTGGCTGCAAATGGAACGGAAAAGTATTTTTCTGGAATGATTGATAATCCCAAAATAAATATTGGAAATGCCGGAGCCTCTTTGTGAGGAGAGGGGGAATTTGTAACCTAATTTTGTCGTTCAACACAATTCTCCTCGATACCTCACCCATAACTGGATGTTATTCCCTTGTGCCACCGCTTCAAATGCTCTACCTAGTGGGCTTTCGTAATTCAGGATTAATAATATAAAGAATAATCGTTCAAATTTATCAATTTAAAACATTATATAACTTCTTCATTCAATTTATTCATTTTTCCTTTTTTTTCAATATTAAGCATAATTCTTGATTTATGTGTTTTACCTGTTCCTGTTTTCTTAATCGTTAGGTCAGCTAGAAGACTAAGCAATTGCTTTTCTTGATACGGTTTTCTATGGTGGAATAATCTATAAAACATTAGTTTCATGATTGTAGCCTCAATTAATAATTTTGATTTGTTTGTTCTTATAAAAGTATCATACAATGACAAATACTCTTCAAGTCTCAGATCACCATATAGACATACTATCAAAAATCTCTCAAGATCAGTTGGTACTTCTTTAAAACTTTCTTCGAGAATAGTTTTTAATTTTGGTGATCCCAGGTGCATTACCATAAGATTCTGAACTATTAATGGTAAGCCAGTTGTAAGTAAATACTTATATTTTGATTCTTCGATATTCTTGTCATTAATATCATTAAAAATATCTTCTATTCTATCGAACAAAAATGTATACAACAAAACAATTAATTTTGAGTATTTGTTGATACTGTTTTTTAAAGATTCTTTTTTCATATCTTTGCTGATTAATTCTGAATTACGGATTAAATTGGCATAAAGCTCAATAGTATCGATTAATTCATTTTGGTTATCTCTTTTTATACGTGTCTGATTATAATATTCAGATGTGCTCTCTGGAGAATCTAATAATTTATCTTTCGTTTCATCAGCTAGTTGTATTTCCTCCATTTTTTCAGAAAAAGACTCTCTATCCTCAAACTGGTCAGCTAAACTCTTTCCTACTGATAGTTCACAAAATTGCTGAATATCAATGTGATCGTTTATTGGCTCAAAGATCTCATTCAATCGTTGCTCTACAAACATTAAAACATCTGTACTTTTCCTATTCAATCCAGAATAGTATATTAGCTCATGTTTAAAGTTCAATAAGTTCTCTTTTGTAAGAATAGATTTTTTAAAATCTACATTTTCAGAAATATATTTAGCCATAAAAAGTTCATTAAAACACATGAATCTGAAATATACCTTGTTTTCATACTTCTCTAAAATACCCTTTTTGAAAAAGTGTGTCTTGAATTTTTCAATATTAACATAATCCAATCCTTTACTTGAAAAATATTCAATACTCATCCTATCAAATTCTAATTCTCCAAGACATTTTGCCTCATATTGAGACATTAGTGAGGCTATGTAAGAAAGAAAGTCGCTTTTAATTGTGTAATCGATTGTCTCATATTTTATTTCATCAATAATTGGCAACTCCAAAATACTCTTAACAAATTTATCAACTAAATTAGCTTCATTTATTGGAACATAATTGGATTGTTTCTCATAAATACTTAATAGCAATGAAAATGTTAGGGGGTTTTTAGGTAATCCTACTAGTCTTTGTGTTTTAATAACACTTTCTAAAACAATGTCCTGTTCATCCTTTGACAGTGTCCAGTACCATTTTTCGACTAGGTGTCTTACTTGATTCCTCCTATAAGAATATAAATAATACAATTTCCTAGGTAGGCTAAATTCCGAAACCTCCGCAATTTTTATTGTCTCCAATATATCTTCATTCATTGTGAATATAAATCTATTTTTATTATATTTATTATAGAACTCCATTAATTTAATAATCTTGGGCTTATCTTTTACATTAAAATCATCAATTAGAATTACAAATTGTCCTTGACTCAAAGTAGATTCTATATCCAATTCATTAACATTTTTGTCCAACAAAAAGCTTGTAATAGCTTTTTCAAATACATTTTTACCTTTAGGAAGATCCTTGTAATCAAGAACAATTGGGATTTTATCTTCATGGCCTGTACCAATTAGATAATAATCACAGATATAATTAATTAATGTTGACTTTCCAATTTCTTTTCTACCAACGAACAGTATATTATCTTGATTATTTAATAAATCATGTAACTCCTCAAAATTTTCATTATCTGAATTATTTGCATTTTCAGGCTCTGTTGAAATCAGCGGTGAAACATAAATACTATTAATATCTTTCGGAGCATGAGTATCTGGAGCAATATAGGAAATTAATTTGCTATTTATCTCATCTTTCATTTGTGTTCCTATTTTTTTTTTTATTTCAATGTTTTTTTTTGCATCAGAGTTTTCTTTTTTTAATTCAAGCATATAGTGAGCACGCCCATCTGGTGCCACACTAAGAGCTCTGTCGAATACTCTTCTTCTATCATACATGACTTATGCAGTTCAATCCAAAACCAGGTAATTCGATAAGAGTCATAAAGATATCATCAAAGTTCACGAAAACCCCTTGACTTTCTAGAATCATCACAA
>NZ_JBHTJZ010000055.1:0-5981 GCF_042675905.1 Paenibacillus chungangensis
TTTCGGCTTATTGGCCGCCCCAGCTCTTAATGACCTGGTGGCCGGTTTATTCAAGCATAGATTCTCACAATTACCAGTTAATCTCGTGAACTGCATAAGTCATGTCATTATAATTCTATAGTAAATGATTGGAAATCTAGTGTAAATAAGGAGGTTCATACGTTAGCAAGTGAGGCTATGGGTAAAAAAATTCGCGTATGGTGTCAGGTTTTGGGAGTTGGCAACGTCTATATCTATAGGAGGGCGTATAGAAGAAAAACAACTGCGCCTTCAACTTCAGCTATTGGAGAAAGGAGGTCAGGTTTGATTCGGGAGATGCGGTAGTAGCAACTAAAATCTCTTAAAGAATGGAAGGAGTCGAATGTCAGTGTCCATGAAGAAAAATTTGTTGACTGGTGCGCTTGTTGCCTTGTTGTTACTTAATGTGGGTTCTGTAACTGCTTCGCCAAAAGATGGGGACTATGTATACAAGTCCCTAGCGGAAGCGACAAAGGATGCTTATTCCTCCGATGAGATACCACATCCTTATGGTGCTTCTTTAAATGACATTGATCTCAACGACTATATAGAAAAACAAAGGGTTAAACAGGATATTCCTATTGTTAAGGAATTGACTGAAGCAAACCCAGCGCTTTATTCCGGTTTTTATTATAATCCTGACAAGGGAACGCTCGTCATTCAAATGATTCAAGATTCGCAAGAGTTTAAAAATCAGATTGATCGTAGTGTTAAGAACAACGATAAAATTGAGTACCAGATCACCAAGTATTCCAAACAAGATATTGATGATGCTAAAGAAAAAATTAAAGCAACTGTTCCTGGAGGAACAGTAAAGGCGTTGATCCCCGACACCATAAACAATACACTGATTGTCATTCTTAATGATGCGGGTAGTGAAGAAAAAGTCCTTGCAGCAGTGTCGAAGCGTGGCTTGATTCAAATCGATAGGGGGACTGTGGAGGCAGAAAAGCAAGCAGATAATACTGACTATGGATCATCAATTCCATCAGGAGCACTGATTGGAGGAAACTATCAAACATCGGGCGGTGTAACAACGTACTCACGATGTACAGCCGGTTATTACGGGACAGTAGGGTCTGGAAGCAACTCAAAAAGAGTTTTAGTTACAGCGGGACATTGTGTGCCGAAAAATACGACAACTGCATGGTACCAGCCAACGAACTCGACGTCGACAATTGGAAACTTTACGTATAGAACTTCTTCTTCGAATCCTAATGGTTCTGATGCTGTCAGCGATTCTGGATATATTGAACTTAATTCATCACATAATGGATACCCTAGAGTACCGTATACGAGCATGGTTCGTATTGTTGGCACATATGTTTCTGATACCGTTGGAGACACGATCTACGCAAGAGGTGCCGTAACAGGCTCCCTTACTTCCGGTACAATTCGCTATGCAAACGTTGACATATGGTGGGGTTCTGACGGGTATGGATATAATGACAATCAAGTTCTAGCTACTGGTTATACTTCTGTAAGCGGGGATAGCGGCGGTCCAATTGTTACAGATTATGCTTGGGATAATTCGAGGCAGGCATGGACTTTTGATTTAGCAGGCACACATTCTGGCCAATATACATTCTCAGGACATTCCACCATAGCCAACGGCACTTATAAGGTTTATGACCCCATTTGGATGACCTATAATGATCTGAATATGACCAGTCTTTTAATGTCGCCTTAATTTATTTTTAAATACACCGGTAAATTGCTGTCAAAAGAAGCGGGCGAAACAATTCCGCTTCTTTTGACGTCAGTAAAGCAGGAGGTGTTATTGAGATGAAAATAATTATCTGGTTGCTAACAGCAACACTATTTGGGGTGGGATACAACCCGTCTTTATTATCAGAAGCGCAAATAAAGGAGGATCACGTTCCTGTTATGACAACAGATGGAGAGGCTATTCCTGCTCCTGAAACAGATTTGTATGCTGTCAGTATCGAGGCTCCGCTTCAAGTAAACGAAAGTGAAGGATTCACGATTAAAGCCACTCTCACGAATTTGGAAGATAGCTCTGTTGGAATCAGCCATGCAGCAGGTGTATTTTATTTTGTTATTCGGGACAGCCAGGGGCAACAAGTCAATACGTTCGGGATGCATGACGTCGGTAACATGGGAATCCTTCAAGCAAAAGCTGCGATTAATGAGCAATATGAATATAAATTAGATAAGCCTGGTTATTACGAGATTTCAGCGATTGCGAAGTTTAAAATTGGTGAAAAAAATTATGAACTTGAGACAAACAAAGTAGTGATTGAGGTGGTTTCATAACTCTATGACCGGGCAGCTATATCGTTAGGGTCAGTGACGGTCAGGAAAATAAAACGGGTAATTCTCACGTTATTTGGCTCGATTGTGGCCACCGCGCTTTTGGCGTCAGTCGTTTTCAATAAAGACATGACTCCTGAAGCATTCACACCGACATTGGGTACAGAAAATGAGCAGTACAACCACAATCCTGAACCAGTCTTGAAAGCCAATGCCGACAATGCCAGTTTCTTGAGCGAGGACGAGATCGAAAAAGTTGCCTTTCGTGATAAAGGAGCTGTACCAGTTCGGACGGAGTTGGTAGCTTGGGGAGAATTTATGGCTGGCCAAACTGAAATCAGGGATCATCAAATTGCAAGGGATCGCAAAGTGTGGATTGTCCAAACCTATTATCCTGATGGATATGATACTAAGAGGGGAAGAATGGACAACGCATTTGTAACCGGCATTTATGATAGTGAAACAGGTGATGTGTTAGGTGCAATATATAAGCCGCTGCCCAAAGGAGAAAAACCAGAAGGTGTCCAGTAAGCCAACCTTCTGATGGAGAGAGTAGAATAAAATGTCCAGTAAGCCAACCTTCTGATGGAGAGAGTAGAATAAAAGCCTGCCGCACATCGGCAGGCTTTTATTTAATAACTTGACTCTTGCAAAAACACAGATCAATTAGTCCCAAAGGACAGACTGGTAGCATGAAGCCGAAAATGGTGTTTAAGCGTTGAGCTTCAACCGTTTCAAAATGTCGAAAAGCGGTGTTTTCGCCAATGCCTGCTCGTACACATACACGACCAGTTCTCCAAAGTAATCGTGGCGAATCCGTCGTACGACATCTCCAAACGTTAACGGGGCGTTCGGTTTTGACCATTCTTGGCGCTGCAGTTCGACGAAGTTCTGTGTCAAAAATTGAATCACCCAAAAACGCTCGATCGCTTGAAACGACCACAATTGGTAGTGGTCAAAGCCCATTAAATCCTTGAAGTAACGATAGCCGGTTTCGATGTGCCAGCGTACATCATAATAGCGTAGGATGGTTACGACATCCATACTCTTATCCGTACACAGAATAAAGAATGGTTTCTTACCGGACTCATAAGCGTTCTCCCAAGACATCAGGACGTTGACATTCTCGATATCAGCCAATGGGCCTTCGTATTGGTAAATCCAGTACGTCTCCCGATTCTCCGTGGTAACGGGACGGAGATCAGACTTTTGGATGTACTGGGAAGTGAAATCAGCTAACGAAATTCGAATACCGGCAGGAGCGATCAAGCGGTTGCTTTTGAGAGCTGCGATAATGTGAAATCCCTTGACATTACAGGCGTTGACGATTTTCTCGCTCGTATACCAGCTGTCCATCAGTACGTAAACGAGCTCATCATCAGAGGCCGGATAGTCCTCGATCATTTGGATGGCCAAGTCATTTTTGCTTTTGAACGGAAGATTATGCTTCTCGCAATATTCCTTCCGAAAGTATGGACGGAAATCCCAAGACAGGGAGAAGCCGTCGGTCACCAGATGAGACGTGACGATACAATGCGACCATACACTTTTGCCGTCGTCGTGAGCAAAATGGAAGTCCAAGCCTTCCATTCGCTTGGTGCTCTTGTTTTTCTTAAAGCTGGTATCATCGATGATGAAGAAAAACAAGCTCCTGCTATCTTCCTTTTTCTGGCGAGATCTACGAATTCGCTCCATTAGAAATTGAATGCGCCGGCGCTGAACACGGTTCTTGCACCACGTGGATTCCTTCAGAAAGCGAGTGATACAACTGAGATCCCGGTATTGTCCTGTATGATTTCGGATCGAAGTGATCGTTTTGCGTCCTTCGCATAATAGAATGCCGTGCATCAAAGAAATCGGTTAAACCCCCTTATTGTGGACACTGCACCTCTTATTCGGTATCAATCTTAGAATTGCTTTAAATTGCTTCATTTTTCACCAATACCGACGATCAAACCTTAATCTGCTTTGGCTTCACAATGCCTTGCTTCACCGCTTCCATGTATTCATATGGGGACAAGTCATAGATGCTGCCATGAATACGGATGCGATTATAATCCTGGATAAACTGGCTCACGACTTCATAGGCCTGTGGATAAGATTCAAACACATGCCGCTGGTAGCACTCCGCCTCTATGATCGAATGATAGGATTCGATGTGAGCGTTTTTGTTCGGTGTTTTAGGCGGGATCCGCTCGTGAATCATGACAAACTCGTTACAGGCATCACCAAATAAGTTGCTAATAAATTGCGGGCCGTTGTCTGAACGTATGACGGGCTTTTCTGCCTTGTCAAAGAGCTGGCGCTTCATCAGCGCTTCCTGCGTGATCTGGACGAGATGTTTCGCTTCACACGTCAGTACAATATGATAGGTCACTACTGCACGGTCAAACACGTCCAGGATGCTCATAAGAAAGAAGAAACGTTGCTCGCCACTAATCCAGCGTGAAATAAGAGATGGGGCGTAGTCGAACTATTTCCCCATCTCTCTTTCCCGAACCGGACTTGCACCTCTCAGCGCATCCGGCTCTCCATTTAAGTGTTGCTCATAGCAAAGGCGACTTCGTCATAATAGGATTCAATTGTACGATGTTTCTCTGAGCGTAGGATGTATGGATTTCCTGCTGGAGTACGCCATTTGAACCAGCCTTTGCGGCTTGTTATTAACCTTTTCAACGCCAGTTCTCCATAGAATCCCCGGCTGTTTTTACCTTGTAGTACCCAGATTTTGGCCTTATCTTTCTCTGGAGATCGGACATACTCTCTCATTAATGATCGGAATCCACGCTTGTACTTTCGTGCAAGCCAATAGCCGAGTTTCCAGAAAACCGTGCGATCTACTTTACCGTATATCGTTGCGGTATAATCTGTGTATTGATAGAAGTTTGCCCATCCTGCAAGTTGTCGGTTCAGGCTTTCAATCAAATCCATGGTGTTCATGCTGAAATTCCCTGACAGTTGCTTAACAACTCTCTCAGTGAAACGGCGGTATTTATCCCAAGGAATAGAGGATACAGGTCGCATTCGTCCTCTGGCTCCACGCTTGCGAATAATTCGATGGCCAAGGAAAATGAACCCGTCGTTCACATGCGTAATATGCGTTTTATCCATATTCAGCGTGAGTTTCAGCCTATCTTCGAGAAATGAACGACATGCTTTTCGCACTTCGTCCGCATGTGCCTTGGTCCCTTTGACTACCACCACAAAATCGTCAGCATAACGGCACTAGGAGATTGCTGGCTTCCATTGTCGCTTTTCTCGAATGGCGATAGGGCGCTCTTTCTGTATGCCGAAGTTCCAAGCCCAGCGATCTTTCCTTACCTTCTTACTCAGAAATTTCGCTTCCATCCATTGATCGAATTCGTGTAACATAATATTGGATAGGAGTGGTGAGATGACACCGCCTTATGCAAAGCTTTGCATAGACCGCCTTGAGGCGTTCCTTCTTCGTTGAGCTGGAAACTTCCGCCTTCCAGAACGCCGGCTTTCAGAAATTTCTCGATTAAGGATAGGACGCTCCCGTCTGTCACCGTCTCTTTGACCATTCCGATGAGCTTCTCATGCGGGATGGTGTCGAAGTACGATTTTTTAGCGATATAAGATAGACCCATGAGATTCGCTAGTGTACAGGATCGACAGATCCTGTACACTAGCGAAAGAGAGAGGAGCACATCTTGTGGAATCTATCA
>NZ_JBHTJZ010000056.1:0-9420 GCF_042675905.1 Paenibacillus chungangensis
TATTGTGGCGATTCCAGAAAGTCAAGGGGTTTTCGTGAACTTTGATGATATCTTTATGACTCTTATCGAATTACCTGGTTTTGGATTGAACTGCATAAGTCATGAAGGAGCAAATGATTACTTTTGAAAATGAAGAAAAAAAGAAACAAACAAGTCTAGTCACACAGGAAGCAGAAGCGACACATGAACTTGAAAGACTGAGACAAGAAAGTGGAAATCTTCAAGATGATTTATCGAGTGCTTCTATTGAAATAGAATTTTTAATTGATCTACAAGCTCAAGCTAAACGAAATTATGATGTAGTTACTTCACAAAAGCCAAGCCTATTGTGGTTTCATAAAATAATTAATCGACCCAAAGTTGAGGAGTACTTTAAAAATCTGAATAATGTAAATGATCATTTAAATGATCTATCTAGACAAAAAACGAAATGGTTGAATGACCGTATGCGACTCGAAAATAGGTTAAAAGAAACTGCTAGAAAAAGTGAGCACATTCAAAAACAATCTCAGGACACAAAAGCGGACTTCAAACGTTGGAAGACTACTCAACATAACGCTTTTCAAAAAATGGCACGGGAAATTGCAGTATTGGAAAACCTCAAATCTCAAAGTGGCATTAAGGGACTAGATTTTTCACTATCCTATGAAGAGCTGCAAAAATCTAATCCATGGTCTACAAGAAACTTCCGTAAGTTACAATCGGAGTTATTTATTTCAGCTTTAAAAGTTAGAAAGCAATTCCTGTATGAAAACAGAAAGAATTTGAAAGCCGCGAGGAATATTTGGAATAGGCAGTCTGAATACATGGGAAAGGAGAATGGGCAGAAGCTAATTTCAGAATCATGGAATTGGTTAAATTTCACTATTCCCGTTGTCAGCACCACTTTTGCTAGTTTTGGGAGAATGTTTATAAATCTAAATGAAAATTCAATAGGCAATTTATTCATAGACGAGGCTGGTCAAGCACTACCACAAGCTAGTGTTGGTGCAATTTTTAGAAGTAAGAAGGTTATGGTTGTGGGGGATCCATCACAAATAAAACCAGTATTAACGTTAGATTCAAATGTGCTTACACTGATTGGCAGACACTATGAAGTCGATGAGAAATTTGTATCTACTGATGCGTCTACTCAAACCATTGTGGATGCCACAAGTCAGTATGGTTTTCAAAAAAATGAGGATGAATGGATTGGCATCCCCCTTTGGGTACACAGACGTTCGAACTATCCGATGTTTACGATATCTAACGAAATATCGTATGACGGGTTGATGGTACAAGGTAAATCAGGAGATGAGTCACTAGGAAACTCACAGTGGTATGATTCAACAGGAAGAGCAATTGACAAATTTGTTAAAGAACAAGCTGACTTACTGAAAAGTATGATTAATGAACGTTTGCAAGAAGAGCCGGATTTAGCGGATGAAATTTATGTTATTACCCCATTCAGAAACGTGGCTCGTAAACTTGCACAAGTTCTAGATGAAATTAATTTTACAAAACGAGAAAATGGGAAATCAACGAATATAGGAACTGTTCACACTTTTCAAGGGAAAGAAGCCAAAATTGTTTATTTTGTTCTTGGAGCTGATTCTATGAGCAGTGGGGCGGCAAGATGGGCTGTATCTGATCCAAATATGATGAATGTTGCAGCTACACGAGCTAAAGAAGAGTTTTATGTTATTGGCGATAAGAAACTGTATGCCTCACTCGGTAGTGAAGTAGCAAATAAAACGATCTCAATTATAGATGACTATAATAATGCGTAGGTGAAGATCTCCTAGTTGGAGGGTCTTTCTTTACGTCTTCGAGATGTTACATTGAAGCGTATTATAAATGACGCAAGCTCATAAATTCTGGCTGAGATCCTCCAGGGATGTTGTGAAAATATTCAAAGTGTAGCGGCAACGTTAGAAGAGCAACATGCAACAAGTGGAGAAATCTCGGCTGCAGTTACAAGACCGAATTATTTCCAATATTTACGTAATCTCATCCTATGTTGTTGATGGACCTTTTTTTGTAGGATAAACGTATCCACATCAAGGGAGGTGTTCCCCGGTTTATATATCGATTCTATCAACCGATGAACAAGGTCCATCGGACCACAAGTTACGGCGAATTTTTCAGTATAACACGCTTGCTCGACACCAGGTTATTGTAGATTTGACGACTGCGTTCACTGCGGCTTTGGCGAAATGGCTGATTTTGTCTTCATCCTGGAATAGGGGGTGGCAGTCGGTTGTGTGTATACTCCGCCCCCAAAACCGCCGCCACTGGCAATGTATGCGTGGTTACCTCTGATTTCCACATTCGTCAACACGGGTCTGCTGCCATTGATATTTGCTATTCCCCCGCCGTACCGCCTCCAAAACTATGGGGATAGGCTCCATTTGCCTCCCGCCCTCGATCGTCACCCCGGAGAGAACAGCCGTATTGCCCAGACCGGACGTGCTGACTACATAATAGGCATTATCTGCGCTGCTGTCGGGATTACCGATATTCCCACTCAGGATCGTTGCGCCGCTGTAACCTCTATACCCGTCGTGTCCGCCGTAGATTGTCACACCATTTTTCAATGTAAAATGAGCATTGCGCCCCGTACCATTCCCTGTCGGATAATACGTCCCTTCTGCGACCCAGATTTGATCGCCAGCTTCAGCCACATCTATGGCTGCCTGCAGATCGGTATAGGCGTTGTTCCAATCAAGTCCACTCTCGTTCCCAAGAGGATCTGGGTCATGGTCTACAAAAATGATAGTCCCGGATGCCTCAACTTGTGTTGAAAGCACGATCTCGCCCAGCTCTATGGACAGCAGGATGCCAATGCACAGCCAATACGTCTGTTGGAAGATTAAAGCTTTATTAAAGGATTTTGATTAACGGCTGTACGTTTTCGTAGTGTAATTATGACGTCATCTCGATCATGGAGCAATAGCTTCACTGACAACAGATGTCAGTGAAGCTATTGTATAATCATGATAATCAGTGATCACAGATGGATAGTTGGTATCACTTGATGAATTGTAGAATAAGGAGAACTTGTGAATGAATAATACGGTATATCTTTATGTGTTTGACACAATGGCAGACTGGGAAATAGGTTATGTAACAGCAGAACTGAATTCGGGAAGATATTATAAAAAGGGACTGGCCCCTTCAAAAATAGTCACCGTTGGAATTGAAAAGACTCCTGTCACTACAATGGGAGGATTGAAAATACTGCCTGACATTAAACTGGATGAGTGCAGCTTTGAAAGCACAGATACATTGATTTTACCCGGTGGAGATACATGGACAGAATCCATTCACCAACCCATCTTGAAAATCGCTGAGAGGAGTTTAAAGGAAGGTATATTGGTTGCAGCGATTTGTGGTGCTACAATGGGACTTGCCCAGACAGGATTGCTGAATTCACGCCTGCATACGAGCAATGATTTGGAATACCTTAAAATGGTCTGTCCCACTTACACGGGCGAAAAGTATTACAAAATGGAGTCTGTTGTAACGGATGGAAAACTGATCACTGCATCTGGAATAGCTCCGTTGGAATTTGCTGTACACGTGTTGAAAGCTCTGGGCGTGTTTTCTTCACAAACATTAGATGCCTGGTATAGTCTTAACAAGACTAATGAACCCAAATATTTCTATGAGTTAATGAATTCAATTCAGTAAGGGTATAAGCTGGGGTTGTGGAGCCGTAGCTCAAATCAGTTTTATTTTCTTGAGAAAAAGAGGTGCTTCCTATAGCCAAATGGGATAATATGCTTTCGATGCTATGGATACTTAGAACCGGAAGGAAGCTCACTGCTACGGAGATCGCGGACAGTTTGGAGATCAGCGTTCGCACCGTGTACCGATATATCGACGCATTATGCGCCAGTGGTGTGCCGGTCGTCGCGGAATCGGGCCATGACGGTGGCATTCGTATTCTGGAAAGCTTCAAGGAGACGCCACTCTTCTTCAACTCTGTAGAGGTGAAGGCGCTCGTAGATGCGTATAAATTTGCGCAAGGCGCTGGTTATCCATATACAGAGGAGCTAGAAAGCGCGCTGAAGAAGGTGGAGAACGGGTTGCACGAAGAGCAGCGCCACGATCTGTCCCATCAGTCGAATGGCTTGGATGTGATTTCTCCGTCGCGTCTACCTTCCGTCATTTCGTTGTTGCGTGACCTCGAGCAGGCGGTCAAGGGCGGGCTAACGGTTCGCATGACCTATCGCAAAGCGAATGCGGAGCAGGACGACGAACGAGAGGTTGATCCTTACGGGTTGGCTTACGATCGAAACGAGTGGTACGCTGTCGCGTTCTGTCATCGGTCGCAGGCGGTACGGACGTTCCGCGTGGACCGCATAACGAGGTTGGAGCCGACTGAAGCGCGGTTCGAGAAGCCGGATCGTTTCTCGGCGTCCGTCTACTTCCGCGACCAGTCCGAGCGAGAACGGGAGGCAGACGGACCACTGACAGTCATCCGCATCGAGGGAGAGCCAGACACGCTGAACGCGATTTGCCGTCACTGGCATATGCGCCACTATTTGACGGAACGGACCGATCGAGAGGCGCGGTTTCTACTCGACGTCCCGACGATGAACAAGCACCTACCAATGTATCTAATGACATTCGGCACAGCCATTCGCATTATGGAGCCACTGGAGCTGAAGCGTCGGATCCAGGAAGTGGCATATGGGATCGCCAAACATTATGACGAAGATTCCGAATGAACTTCACTGACAATGGTTGTCAGCGGGAGTTTTGAACAAGGACATTTTTTCGAAAATGCCGGGCTAGGTGGAAGAAACGCAGCGCAATGTGACCCGCGATGCTGAGGCGGCAAGGAGATGCGGGGGTACCAACCGATTATAGGGAAATGAGCGGATATTAGTTGTTGAAGATGATAGTTGAATAAAACTTTCGTTAGAGAGGTATAACGTCTTTCTTCCATGCTAAAGATATTAACACTTTGAAAATTGAGGTGTTAACGCATGATTGTTGTTTGTCCTTCATGTAAGAGAGAAGTGAAAATTAAGAAAAATGGGAATGGACGATGTATTTGTGGGGCTAACATAAAAGTGTTGAGTTAACAAAGTCGGAATCTATGTTTAAAAAATGATCATTTTTTAAACATAGGTGTAGACAATACCAGTTTAATATGTAAGAATTATTGATATATATATATTAAATTGGTGGTGAGTATATGAGGCACTTGCATAAAATATTTCATGAAAATAGTATTGGTGAATTTAATAAGGTGTATGAAGAAAGATTTAATTTTAGTTCAATCGTAAAACTTGGAATGCATATTAAACCTATGAACCAGGCAAATAGGTATGATTTATACTATGTGCCTACAAACAAGATGTTAAAGATGATCTCCGAACTTTACATCATTTCGATGGATTTTGATACAAACTTTAAGAATCTTCCAAAAGTAGCACAAAAACAGTTTATTATTGAATGTATTTCGGAGGAGTTGTATAACACAAACGAGTTAGAAGGTATACGAAGTAATAGAGATGAAATCGTTAGAAGTACTAAAGATGTGCTATTTAACAGGAAATCAAAGAAAAGATTTGAGAGTATGATTAAATCATATTTTCGTTTGCTCGAAGATTTTGAACATCCGAAAACACCAAAGGATATAAGAACAATATATGATGATATTACAAAAGGTGAAATTGACTCGCAAGAACTTCCCGATGGAGAAATATTCAGAAAAGAAACCACTTATATTTTAAAAAAATCAGGCAGTGGAAAAGTTATCCACCATGGGATTACACCTGAATCAGAAATCATTAAATTGATCGAAAAATTGTTGGATTTCATGAACAGTGATCATTCTGAAGTACCAAACATCATCAAAGTGGCAGTAGGTCATTATTATTTTGGATATATTCATCCATTTTATGATGGGAACGGGAGAATATCTAGATTTATTAGCAGTATGTACTTGTCAAAGAATTTAGGTAATATTTGTACATTGTCATTATCTAGGGGATGTAACAAGTATAAAACAAAGTACCTTGAGGCTTTCGAGATTTCTAATAGTATTAGAAGTAGAGGTGAAATGAACAGTTTTATTGAAACTTTTTTAGAAATAATAATAGAGGCTCTTAAGCAGATGAACGCAGAATTGAAGGAAAAGAGCCACTTTTTAAATATGGCATTACAAAAGATAGGTAGCGATCCAAAGTTAAAGCTTGTGCCCCAGGGTCACAGAGATATGATGTTTGTCTTGGCACAAAATCATTTCTTTGATTCTAGTAGTGGATTAACGGCGGGGGAACTGTCAGAAATATTCGATAAATCAACGGCAACAATAAGAAAAATTGTTAAAGATCTGCTCGACATATCGTTGGTAGATCAAAAAGGAGAAAGGCCTGCATATTTCTGCATTAGGAGTAAATACTTCGAAGAATGAAGCATCCACAAGTAGGGCGAAATTTCTGGTTTTAGCCGTTCGAGGGGTCGTATAGCTTCCCCATTTTTCACTCCTTGTTAAGTAAAGGACGTTCTTGCAAGTATAGAGTTAAATCTGGACTATTGCCTTCAACGATTTCCTGTACAATAATCTTCGACAGTAATTGGCTGTATACCGTACCATTATCACCAAAGGCAAATAGAAAATAGCAATTAGGATATTTTTCATATTTGCCGATAATGGGAAGTCCATCCACTATTCCTCCATAAAATGCAGATGAATAGAACTCTGCTTTTACGTTTATATGGGGAAATAATTTATTCAATTCCTCAATCAGTTGATCCTTTTTATGGTTTAACTTACTATCCCTATCATCGGGGTAATTCGTATTATCATCAAGTCCACCTATGATAATCCTGTGGTCTCTCGTTGTACGCATATACAAATAGGGGCGTGCAGTTTCCCAAATGAGTGTCCTGTTATACCACTGGGATAGGTCTTCAACGGGGTTGGTCGTTACTGTATATGTACTTACAAAAGAGGCTTTTTTCTCCTTTTTGACTTCCATACCTTCATACCCCGCTGCAAAAATAACATAACGCGCTTTTATAGAACAGCCATTTTTTGTGGAAACAACCATCTTATCGTGTTCTTTTTCATAATGATGCCCATTCATTTCTGTATGTTCATAAACGCGAATGCCTTTGCTTGCCGCGTATTGTAAAAGTGAATGGGTAAATCTAAAAGGATTGATTTCTGCATCGTTGTATGAATAAATCGCCGCATCTCTGCTAAAAGGATACTTTGCTTCAATTTCAGATTTTGTTAAAAAGGTAAGCTCAACATTTTGTAACCTTAAAAATTCATATTCCCGTTTTAGCTTATCCACGTCTTCTGCACAGCTAGCTGAATATAAGGTATCCCTTCTGTTGAATTCGCAATCAATTTCCCCTTTTTTTGAAGCTGCTTCAATTTCATTAATGGCTTGCTTAAGTAATTGCAAATGTTTTGTTATGTAACCTTCTCCAAAGCTATTGATTAAATTTATAAACATTTTTTCACCAGAATATTGCAGAAGCGCTGTATTCGTACTCGTACTGCCGCCGCCAATTTTTGATTTTTCGATTACAATCACATCTAAATTATGATCAGCAAGATAATATGCGCACTGAGCTCCAGAGCTTCCGCCCCCAATAATTAACACATCGCAGCACAGATCATCTTCCAATGCAGGGTAAGATGGAGCATCGGGAAAAGTAGTAGGCCAATAATATTTTCCAGATTGTAAATTCATTTTAAGTCCCCCAATTAGTGAAATTATAATGGTACTGTATCCAATTTCATCTCATATATTCAGGATTTATGGATTTCACATTCACAAGAGCATCGGAGGCAGAGCAAAGAAGATAAAATCCCAGGGCATAAGGAGAGCATTAGGGGCCATTATTGAAATGACAATGATAAATACAATGTATAAAAAAGCCGTTTTAGCAAATGATAAGAACGAATTGAAAGGAGGAGTTAGGATTTGAGTATGCTTTCACGTATTGCGCTGGCTTTACTTATAATAGGTGGCATTAACTGGGGGCTAATTGGTTTTTTTCAGTTTGATTTGGTTGCAGCGTTATTTGGGGGCCAAAGTTCTTTCTTGTCTCGACTGGTCTATGGCCTTGTAGGGTTAAGTGCACTTGCCTGTCTAGGTTTATTGTTTAAGTCAGACGAAGAAGTCGACACGGTTACTGAACGACCTACACGATTCTCTAATGCTAGCTTAAACACAGAGTTCAGCGAGGAACCGTTATTTAGAGATGATTCAAGCGTTGATAAGGGAAAGGACTACAAAAGCAAAGGAAAAAAATAGAGAATGATTGTAGCATAAAAACAGCCATCTAATTGAGATGACTGTTTTTTCATACTGCGCTCCTCTTTATGATATTGAGTTTTAATTGAATAATATGGTTCCAGGATAATATAATACAATAGTTTATTTTGCCCGATTCGGGTCGGGTTTGAAATAGTTCTTGCTGAGGGAAAAAATGGGCCATGGCGTTAGGCAATACACAACGCCGTTGCCCTTTTTTTGTTCCTTCGCCAGCTTTGTAATCGAAGTGAGTTGCAAACGCGAGTATAAAGTTTTATTTACATTTCACAATTAGGCTATCCCACCATGAAAAAGTATAAATTGCTATGTTAAATCAACTATTAGCTTCATTGTTTCACCGGGAGCTATCGTGTCTCATGCATACCCTGGGGATGATCCTTGTTGAGGGGGATTGGGATTGGTCTCCTCTACCCTTTAACACGGTTATAATTGTAGACCCACCCGCGAATGTACAGGCAGTAAATATAACCGAGACTAGTGCTACAGTGCAATGGACGGATAATCCGGGTCACTCTGAATATTACATTAGCTGGGGTTCGGAGCTTTCGACTTATGTGCGAGACCGTTCTGGTCCCTACACGATTGAGAATTTAACGAGTAATACTACCTATATAGTGTCTATCTATGCATTGGACGGTACTACACTAACTTCTGAGCCTGTTGAAATCCAGTTCACCACCACGGAAGCGGCGATCGTATGGCCTACTAAGGAGATTATGATTGGTAGAGATAAGGGCTTTGAGCCAACTGCCAGGACAACACGCGCTGAAGCAGCTGTAATTGTGAAGAGGCTGATTGATCTAAAGTAATTCGTGTCATTATATCTATGATGAAAGAGCATGATCGCGCAATGGGCCATGCTCTTTTCGTATATTTAGCGCTATAAAGGTTCGATTTGCTTTTTTATGAATGAGGGCAATGTTATAGCTGTAAAACACGAATATTCGCAATTTAAATATATGATTTTGTGTGTATTTGTATGTGTTTTCGTGGTATTATCTGTATAAACGTGAAGACTAGCCTGATTATTTCGCTGTTAGGACAACACCGATTCGCTTCTGAGCAACAGCGATACGCACATCAGCATCACCTTCCATTTGTGACGGGATTCGCACAATAACATCAC
>NZ_JBHTJZ010000057.1:0-9427 GCF_042675905.1 Paenibacillus chungangensis
ATCTGACATGAAGACCCCTAACGTTTTTGGCCATTGTCCACGGGAAATTATTTTCTGACAATTCAGATTAATTATTGTGTTAGTTTTTATGCAACGCTACTGATGCCACATACATTGGAGCATCAAAAAAACTCACTCCGCCTCTGCTTGCGTATGCCACATACATTGGAGCATCAAATAGACGCAATCCGACTACGCTTGCGTATGCCGCATACACTAGAGCATCAAAAAAACTCACTCCGCCTCTGCTTGCGTATGCCGCATACATTGGAACATCAAAAAAACTCACTCCGCCTCTGCTTGCGTATGCCGCATACATTGGAACATCAAAAAAACTCACTCCGCCTCTGCTTGCGTATGCCACATACATTGGAACATCAAAAAACTGACTTCGCCTCTGCTTGCGTATGCCGCATACATTGGAGCATCAAAAAAACTCACTCCGCCTCTGCTTGCGTATGCCGCATACATTGGAGCATCAAAAAAACTCACTCCGCCTACGCTTGCGTATGCCGCATACACTAGAGCATCAAAAAAACTCACTCCGCCTACGCTTGCGTATGCCGCATACATTGGAGCTTCAAAAAAACTCACTCCGCCTCTGCTTGCGTATGCCGCATACACTGGAGCATCAAATGACGCAATCCGACTACGCTTGTGCATGCCTCATACACTGGAACATCAAAAGAACACATTCCGACTACGCTTGTGCATGCCTCATATACACTGGAGCGCCAATAATTAATGCAAAAAAAGTGACGAAAGGAACCGTGTCTCGTTCCCTCCGCCACGCATCGTTAACCGTCAGTTCGCCTTGGCGCGAACTTTCGGGAGCAGCTTCTCCATATTGACTGTACGCTTGATCTCCCATGTGCCAGGGTCATTATGATCGTACTGCTCAATATAATGAATAACTTCCTTCGTCAGAGCCGTCGGCGTAGACGCTCCAGAGGTAATCGCTACACGTTCGACGCCCTCCAGCCACTCCTGCTTAATCTCGGACACATCCGCAATACGGTAGGCTTTCACGCCGGCAATCTGCTCCGATACTTGAGCAAGACGATTAGAGTTGTTGCTGCGAGGGTCGCCGACGACGAGGCATAACTGAGCCGTGCCCGCCTGATCCGCTACCGCTTCTTGCCGCACCTGCGTCGCAAGGCATATCTCGTTGTGCACTTCGGCGTGCGGATACTTCTCCTGCAGCTTCTCCATAATATGACGGATATCCCATTGCGACATCGTCGTCTGATTCGTAATGATTATCGGACCGTCCGGCACTTGCAAGGCGGCGATCTCCTCTTCCTTCTCGATCAAATGGACAGATTCCGGCGCTACCCCGATTGCGCCTTCCGGCTCCGGATGCCCCTTCTTCCCGATATAAATAATCTGATAGCCGTCCGCCGTCTTCTCGCGAATAAGATCGTGTGTCTTCGTCACGTCCGGACAAGTGGCGTCTACGACAGCAAGACCTTTCTCCTTGGCGCGCCTGCGCACTTCCGGCGAGACGCCATGAGCGGTGAAAATCACGGTTCCTTCTTGAATGTTCTCCAGTATTTCCAACCGATTCGCGCCGTCCAGCGTAATAACGCCTTCCTTCTCGAACGCTTCCGTCACATGCGCATTATGAACAATCATGCCAAGTATATAGATGGGCCTTGGCAGCTCCAGATCTTTGGCCGTCTGCAATGCCAACACCATCGCATCGACGACGCCGTAACAGTAGCCTCTCGGCGATATTTTCACGATTTCCATCCAATGCACCTGCTTTCTGTCGAATCTCTCTTCAAGAGCGTACAAAAAAATCAGCTCTCGATGGAGTCCGTCCCCTCTATTATAGACGAATCGTTCCGCTCCGGAAAGTCAATAGGCAACCAGATGGTAAAGGTAGAGCCCTCGTCCTCTCTGGTAACGACTTCAACCGATCCGCCGTGCTCGTCAAGAATCCACTTGGCAATGGACAAGCCCAGTCCCGTGCCGGACGTAATCCCGCGGGATTCATCCGCACGATAGAACCGATCGAATATATGAGGAATTTCATCACTGTTCATGCCGATCCCCGTATCCCTAATCATCCAGCCGATATGCCGATCCTTCTTAACGGCGCTTAACTCCACATAACCGCTTGGCGTATATTTGAATCCATTCTCGATGAAAATGAATAGCAGCTGCTGCAAATACTCGTGATTGCCGTATACTTGAACACTTTCCAACTGCGACAGATCGCCGACCTTCCACTCCGCCTGGCGAGGCAGCAATCCTGCGCGCCTGACAACTTCTTCCGTCAGCGGCAGCAGAAGCACTTGCTCCTTCTCCATCACATACCCCGCATCCGCCCTTGCCAGCGCCAGCAAATCCCCTACGAGCGTACTCATCCGCTTCGCTTCAGCAGATATATCGCTCATCGCTTCATTCGAAATGGTCAAATACTCATTCGAGAGCGCCATAACGCTCGTCTCAGCTCCTTCTCCCCTCCTACTGCCCGCTTGCCCCCACATCTTCTCCAGCAGATCGATATTGCCGCGAATCGTCGTAAGCGGTGTACGGAGCTCATGAGAAGCGTCGGAGACGAATCGGCGCTGCGCCATATAGGCTTCATCCAGCTCGTTATAGGCTTTCTCCAGGCGTCCCAGCATGGAATTGAGCGTATTGACCAGCGTCCCGATCTCGTCGCGAGGTCCCTCGGAAGGGATGCGCACGCTCAGATCCGTCCCCTTCTCAATCTGCTGCGTCGCATGAATGACGCGTCCGATGGGGCGCAGCGCCTGCCTTGCAATGAGCATGCCGACTGTAAAGGCGATGATAATGACTAGTAGCGATGAGAATACAAGCGTATTGCGCAAGCCTGTTAATATTTTTTCTTCGTTGTAAGGTATCGCCCCTACCTGAAGCAGACCTACCAGCCGATTGTCGATCATGACCGGTGTCTGATACGTGATCATTTTGTACTTTGAACCTTCGAACATAACAGGTATTTCGGTATAGACAGGGGTCGTATTCACATTAGGACGTTTAGGATAAGGAATCACATTGTTCTGCATATTGCTGGACACCTTCACAATCCCCGTCTCGTAGCTGACAAGCTGTACATACATATCCTTGTTTTCGATCCGGGTTCGCAAGTCCAGCTCAATGTTCCTCATATCAAATATATTATAACTCGCCGTAATGCCCAGCTTCTCACTTTGCGCCTTAATCTGTTCCTTCAGATCGGAATACGTATTCCAATGGATAAAGCCGTACACCGCAATCCCGAAAGCGAGCAATGTCGCCGCCAACAATCCAGAATACCATAATGTCAGTCTTAGTCGGATGGACATGCCTGATCACCCCGCCCCCCCGCGCAGCACATAGCCGGTACCGCGCACCGTAGAGATAATGCGGCCTAGTCCGCCCTCTTCCAGCTTCTGACGGAGCATGGCGATATATACCTCCAGCACATTGGACTCTCCGCTGAAGTCGTAGCCCCATATTTTCTCCATAATAGCGTCACGAGTCAGCACTCTGCGCGGATTCTGCATGAACAGCAGCAGCAGATCGTATTCCTTGGAGGTCAGCTCGATTCTGCGTCCGCCGCGCATCGCTTCCCTGGCATCCATGTCCAGCGTCAAATCTTCGAATTGCAGCTTGCTGTGGCTGCTCTCCATCTTGTCTGAATTGCGGCGCAGCAGCGCTCGCGCCCTCGCCAGCAGCTCTTCCAAGGCGAATGGCTTGACAACATAATCGTCCGCTCCTGTATCCAGTCCCTTCACACGGTCCGCTACCTCATCCTTAGCCGTCAGCATCAGTATCGGCACCGTGCTGCCGGCCTCCCGGATACGGCGGCACACTTCCCAGCCGTCCACCTGAGGCATCATCACGTCCAGTATGATCAAGTCCGGCTCTATGCCCAACAGCAGCTTCAAGCCTTCTGCTCCATTCGAGGCGGTCGTCACCTCGTACCCTTCGAACGCCAGACTGCGTCGCAGCATAGACGTAATGCGCTCGTCATCGTCGATGACAACGATATGCGATCTCATCACTCATTCCCTCCCTCGACATCATCCACCATTTATTGTACCGGATATAGGTAAGCCGTTCAAAAAGAAAAACGCAGAGCGAACCCCTGCGTTTCTCTTCCACCTTCCATGAAGCGGCATACTATTGTCCAAACTTCTTCTTGTCGCCAACCTCTAGCTGAATATCCATCTTCTCACCATGACGGATAATGTTCATCGTAATCGTCTCGCCGACTTCCTTGGTCTGTATAGCATCGATCAGATCATCCCTCTTGGGGTAGCTCTCCCCGTTAATGCCGACAATCACATCGTACTGCTTCAATCCTGCGAAGTAAGCTGGCGTCTTGAGATACACGCCTACTACGAGAGATCCTTCTGCTTTATCCAATTCAAGCTGCTGGGCGATCTCCTCGGTTACTTCCGCCAGATCGGCTCCAATGAACGGCACTGCAGGTTCCTTGTTGTTCTTCAAATCCTCTAATACCGCTTGCACAGTGCTTGTCGGTATCGCGAATCCGATGCCTTGCGCCTGGGCGCTAACCGCTGTATTAATACCGACAACCTCACCGTTCATGTTCAGCAACGGTCCGCCGGAATTGCCCGGATTAATGGATGCGTCCGTCTGCAGCAAATGCTTGTAATGACGGTCGCCTTGCTGATCCGGAATGTCGATCGGCCGCTCCTTCGCGCTCAGCACGCCGACAGTAATCGTATGGTCGAAGCCGTGCGGATTGCCGATGGCAACGACCCAATCGCCGATATTAATATGATCGGAATCACCGAGCGACAAAGTAGGGAATTTCTCTCCGCCCTTCACCTTTAGCACGGCAAGATCAAGCTCGTAGCTCATGCCCAGCGGTTCCGCAATGAACGGCTCCTCGTAGCCTTGTACGGTCACTTTAATCTGGTCAGCCGTGCCGACCACGTGCTGGTTCGTCAAGATGTAACCTTCCTCATCGAAGAAGAATCCCGTGCCGATGCCGCTCTGCACCATCCCTCCGCCGTCATTCTCAGGCTGCTGCTCCTGCTGCGCGCCGCCGTCTCCGAAGAACTGGCGGAAGAACGGATCGTCGAACAGGCTTCTGCCGTTGCTTCTATTTTGCATTTTCGTATACGTCTCTATCTTCACCACTGCCGGGCTTGCCGACTTGAATAGCTCCGATATATTGTCGGGACGATCTTGTATGCCGGCTACCGCTGTCGTCGTGCCTCCATTGGACGACGGAGGAGCTTCCGTGCCGGATCCGGAGCCGGATCCTTGTGTCTCCACAAGCGAAGCATTAGCATCCGGACTGAACCAATTCTGAACATCTGCCGTATACATCAGTCCGCCAACGACCAGTACGCCAGCCAGGAAGGATAGGAACATGGATTTGAAGGAAGACCCCCGCTTCTCCTTCTTCCCTTGCCAACCGCCCTTGCCAGAAGCGCCTCCCGGCTGGAACGGCCTGAGCTGCCGCTGCTCTCCTTGCTGCATATAAGGCGCGGCCCCCGAATGCTGCGCATGCTGCTCGACAGACTGTGCGTACGGCAGTGACTGCGGCTGCTCCTGCGGCTGCCGATGCGAATAAGGTCTTGCTTGCGTATGGGGATACGTTCCTTGCTGTCCGGAAGACTGTTCGCCCGACATCGGCCCATAGGAATAATAATAGGAAGGCTTGCTCTCCGCATCTTGGCCCGTTGAGTTGTCGTTCTTTTCCTCCCGTTGCTGATCGGATTGATTTGCGTTGTTCGCCGAGAAGAAGTCGTCATATGGTTTGTTGTTGTTTTGATCGCTCATTTTCTTTTCCTCCAATCATGAAAGATAAAATAATCTCCTATCAAATCGTGTTATTTGGTATAGTTCTATCTTGCACAATCTACCTTAAAACAAACTTAAAAAGAACTGAAAACTACATAACTTTTTAGACCATGCGAAAGAGCCGCAAGACCTTCTTGCGACTCTTTCGCGCGCTCTTGTCTGAACGGCTTGTTATCGGGATATGACAGGCTCGATCGCTTGCAGCACTTCACGCCCGCGCGCAATCCAATGTGGCTCCACGTGAGCGTCGGGATCAATCGGAGACTGGAATTGGTCGAACATGGCGCCGACGACTCTTGCCGAAGCTTCCGGGTCGTTGCCTTCATTGTAAATGTGCTTCAAAATGTATGGCCGCCCAATCACGACTCTGGCGTTGTTCTCCGACAGTTCGCTGTCCACACTGCCGTCCGTCACCTGGAACGGAATGCGCAGCCACACTTTATTCTCCTCATCCAAAGCCCGATCAAAGCTTCCCTTGTCGTAATCCCAATTGCCGCCAAGCGAAAACCGATCCTTCTCCAGCTTCACCTGTAGCTCCGTCAGCTTATGCTCTTGCCCTTCCAATACCGAGGATAATGGTATCACAGCTCGTTCTCCTCCATTCGCAATGAACGCGTTGCTCTTGGCAGATAGTGTGTCCATCGCACCTCTAACTTATGACCGATTCGCCCAGCCTTTCCGATGTGCCAGCACAGCAAGCTGAGTACGGTCCTCCATCTCACACTTCATCAGCAGATTGCTGACATGTGTCTTGACGGTTTTGATGCTGATATGCAATTGCTCCGCAATCTCCTTGTTGGACAGGCCGTCGGCAATGAGCAGCAGCACTTCCTTCTCCCGCTCCGTAAGATCCTCGTTGCCTGTCTGCGCACTGCGCTGCCGCAGCCCTCTCGTCAATGCTTGCGAGACGTCCGCCGTCATGACCGGCATCCCCTTCACAGCTCCTTGAATGGCATAGATCAGTTCGTCTGCGGATACCGTCTTCAGCACGTAACTGACCGCTCCGGCTTCAATCGCCGCATATACCTTCTCATCCTCCAGGAAGCTGGTCAACATGACTACTTTAATGTCGGGATACATCTCCGCAACATCCTTCGTTGTCGCAATGCCGTCCTTCACGGGCATCATCAGATCCATCAGAATGACTTGCGGATGCTCCTTCTTGTCTCTGGACCCTAGCCAGGCAAGCAATTCTTCCCCGTTACCCGCTTCGCCAATAATCTCGATCTTCGGCTCCAGCATCAAATAAGTGCGCAGACCGATGCGCACCATATCGTGGTCGTCTACGATCATTACTCTCGTCAAGTCTGCTATACTCATCCTATTTGCTCTCCCCGGTATATTTTCGGTATGTTTACCTTCACTCTCGTCCCGCTTCCCAGCTTGCTCACGATTTCAGCTGTTCCCCCAAGCTTCTGCGCACGCTCTTGCATCGTAGACAAGCCGTATGACCCCCGTCCGACCGCATCCGCCTTGAAGCCCGCTCCATCGTCTACCAGCGTCATGACAACCTGCCGTTCCGTCTCCGCCAATGTAAGCGTACAGCCATCCGCCTTGGCATGCTTCACCACATTGGCCATTGCTTCCTGCATAATGAGGAACAACTGGTGCTCCTTCGCTTCACTAAGCGGCTCCACCAGCCGCCAATCCAGTCTGCTCTGCAGCCCGTTCTGCTGGCAGTAATCCGGGAACCACTTGTCCAGCGCTTCCTTGAGCGATTTCCCTTCCAGCTCCATCGGGCGCAGTTGCGCGATGAAGTTGCGCATCTGCTTCTGAGCCGTATTGGACATGTCGATCAGCTGCTTCATCACCGAAGCGGCCCGTTCTTCATCAAGCTCTTGCAGCTTGGGAAGCGACGATGCACACATATGAATGGCGAATAATTGCTGACTCACTGTATCGTGAAGATCGCGCGCCAATCGCTTCCTCTCCTCCAGCACGGCCGCTTCGTTGGATGCGGCCTCCTGCATGATCTTCTCTTCACCCAGCCGCTGTAGCAGCTTCATCTTCGCCTCCATACCCTTCGCCAATTCATTGAATTCCCGGTAGACCGGAACGAAGGAATTATGGCCCTTCTCCGTAATGCGAACCTGATAGTTGCCGTTCACCGCCTGCTTCAAGGACAAGTGAAGCGTATCCACTCGCTGATCGAAGCGCTGTGCCGCCCAATAACCGAACGCTCCGCTGACGACCACGATGACGACAGCCGACCACAGCTTCAGCTCCAGCAGGGAAGAACCGGGGGCCAACATCTGCCACAGGACGAACGTCAACAAGAGCGATACGAAGGAGGCAAGCACGAATATGCCGATCAGTTCCCACTTGCCGCTTCGCAGAAATCGAACCATCATATGTTCGTCACCCTACCTTCGAGACGCGCGAATCGCCCAGAAACGTACTGACGACCAGCTTGATTTTTTTCGGCACCTCTTCATAACGCGGTGACTTGATATTGCTGCTTGTGAATATGCCGCCTTCCCTTCTGCCAAGCACCTTCACATCGCCAAGGAACGCACTGGACACGACCTGAATGCCCACTTCGTAATCATTAGGCAAGTACACCTTTACATCGCCGATAAAGGAAGAAATCGTCACCTTCGTTTCTCCGTAAGGAATTTGTGCTCGCGTCAAGTCAAGCACCGTATCGCCGATGAAATGAGAGATATTCAGCGGCTTAAGCTCCCAGTGGTCGTGTCCCATATGGATATCTCCGATAAAACCGGACCGATTCTGCACCTTGCTGCCGTCTCCGCTCCACCATTCCACATAATCATCATCGTCGTATCCGTCATCACAGTCATATTCATGCGACTTGCGCTTCCTTCTCTTCTTGCGCTGTGCCTTCTCGTAATCATCAAACACGTGATCATTCTGCTGGGGATTTCCCCCGATGCCTTGGTTCGCACCAGCCCTGTTCTCCTCATCCAAGTCGCCCGTTACACCGGTGGGATCGGGATGAAGGGGCGGAGCGGGAGGCACATCGTCACGCTCCTCATAAGGATTGCGATAGGACTTCCAATCGTGCTCCGGCGGCGACTGGGGCTTGCTCCCCGGACGCAATATAATTCTCATGCCGACGATAATGATTGCCACTGGAATGAGATAAGGAATCAAGTCACCGATCGACCATGGCCAATTCAGATTATTGCTGAGGAAGACGACACCGATGAATATCATGATGCCTCCCCACCAGCGGCCCGAATCGCCCGAAGAACGCCCCGACAGCAGCTGCTGCAGGCCTAATGCGATCAGAATACAGGGCCAATAGGTAGCGAACAGCGATCTGATACCGATATCGATTATACCGAGCTCCCGCAGCAAGAACACGATGCCGACGGCAATAATAATTAATCCCGTGAACAATCGGCTCGAAAAATTCCCCTTCATTTCAAACAGCTCCTTGTGCAACTGCAATTAGTATAAACTCAGTATAGCTAATCCCGTATAGGGAATAAAGGGACGGCCGATTGAAATCGGACTCGGTCTGCAGACGGAGGTTACAGGAAAAAAAAGAGAAACCATCAGGGTACACTGGTACCCATAGACTGGACACTTTGAAAAAAGGTGTGCGGACTGTGGGTACCTTTTTGTATACTGGAACAAGCAATGGAGGGGATTACATCATGAGCAA
>NZ_JBHTJZ010000058.1:0-15167 GCF_042675905.1 Paenibacillus chungangensis
CTATCTGACATGAAGACCCCTAACGTTTTTGGCCATTGTCCACGGGAAATTATTTTCTGACAATTCAGATTAATTATTGTGTTAGTTTTTATGCAACGCTACTGACATAAGATAGGGAAGATGAACATGCCGCGGCGTTATTATTTTGCCAGAACAGCTTTATTTGCGTTTGTTATACTTTTAACATGGATAGGAGCAGGTACGAATGAAGCTTTTGCCAATGAAAGTGATTATGAATATAAGGATGTAACTGGCGGAGTGGAGATTACGAAATATGTTGGCTCAGCCAGAGCCATTTCGATTCCGGCGACGTTAGGCGGTAAATCCGTTGTACGAATAGGAAGAAGCGCCTTTTATAACCATCAACTGACAAGCGTAATTATTCCAGATAGCGTAAGGGAAATAAGGAGTTCGGCATTTTCAAGTAACAAGCTGACGAGTGTTATGATACCAATCAACGTAGTGAAGATTGAAGGCTATGCCTTTAGTTTCAATCAGCTGAAACGGATCGAGATCGGACCCCATGTATCTCAAATTGAAGACTACGCATTGATACACAATCCATTGGAGAGAATCAAGGTTGATGCAGGCAATTCAACTTACAAGGATATTGACGGAAAAGGTTTGTATTCGGCGGACGGGACGCTGTTGGTAGTGGGAACCGTAAGCGGAGAGATTGCCAACAGCACGATTGAAATCGGTGAGCGAGCTTTTCACGGAAGAGGGATAACAAGCGTGACGATTCCACATTTTGTTACAAAAATAGGATGGAATTCGTTTAAGGACAACCAGTTGACTCATCTCGAGATTCCTGCCAGCGTGACGGAAATTGACATGGCTGCATTTTCAAACAATAACCTAGCTTATGTTGATATTGGAGAGAATGTAACACGTATCGGGAATGGCGCCTTTCAGGACAATCAACTGACCCATGTAGAAATACCTGATCGTGTGGAGACGATAGGCTATTCCGCCTTTAGCGATAATCTGCTGACTCATGTTAAATTAGGGGCTATGGTGGACGGAATATCAGGAAGTGCCTTCAACAGGAATCCTTTGGAGAACATTGAACTCGCTGAAGGAAATTCGAACTTTCAGCTTGCTGCGAATGGACAAGCTTTATATTCCCCTGATGGGCAAACGTTAATCTTCGGAACAATAAGCGGTGAGATTCGGGAAGGAACAACCGAGATTGGGAATTCTGCTTTTGGTGGACGAGGTTTAGAAGAGATCACGATTCCAGCAAGCGTGACCACCATTGACCATTTTGCATTTTCATATAATGAACTGTCAAGGGTAGACATCCTGGACGGTGTTCAGAAGATCTCGCCTGGAGCCTTCCGTAATAACCAAATTAAAGTGATGCGCATTGGCAAAGATGTGCAAAATTTAACTGCTGATCCCTTTTCCCATAATCCATTAGAGAATATTACAGTAGACGAGAACAACTCAGCATATAAGGATCTCGATGGCAAAGGCATGTACACCAAGGATGGGCAAACGTTAGTTATCGGAACAATAAACGGTGGGATTGAGGAAGGAACAACAGAAATTGGACAAGTCGCCTTTTATGGGCGAGGATTAGAGGGGAATCTTTCCATTCCCAACTCGGTTACAGTGATCGGCGGAGGCGCCTTTGCTATCAACAAAATAAAGCGTGTAACGATTCCTGCTAGCGTGAAAATGATTCAGTCAGGCGCCTTTAGATTTGACGACGGCTTGGTCATCATCGGAGTAAGGGGAACTGCGGCTGAAGAATATGCTAGGGATGATCGTATTCCTTTTCTGGCAGCAGATGAACGGTTGATCGTGTGGTTTCAATTCGACGGAAGCTTCGGCAAATGGCGGGAGCAGGCTGCAACGAAGGTGATCGTTTACAGCCTTGAGGAGTATGCAACGGAACAATATTATACCTGGACAAATGATGAGAATCCTCCGTTTTTTGATGAAACTACGTGGACTTCATTCTCTAGTGGACAGGAACTGTCGAAAACGGATGTTGGCGAATGGTACTTGCATATTTATGCGAAAGATTTCGCTAATCAAGAGGTATATCGTTCGTCTAAAGTGTTTCGAGTCGTTGATTTTCATCCAGTGATTCATGTCTCCACGACAGTGGGCGATGCTGGGACACCGTATTATGAAGGAGAATGGATTAACCAGCAGGTGCGCATGACCATTCGAGCAGAAGATATGAATATGCAAGAACTACGGATTAAGCTGAACCATGATGGAGATGAGGACGAGTTTATCGTGGGGTCAGAAGATGACTATGCATTTGAACGGACATTTACGGAGAGCGGCATATATCAGCTAGAGATCACCGCCACGGATGAGGCAGGCCAAACATCCATAGAAACCTATACGATCAAGATTAGTTTGGACGAGCTCAGGCTAGATGTAGAATTAGAACAAGCAGATGGAGCGAATTATGCCAGCGGGGATTGGACGCAGCAAGGTGTGACGGCCAGCGTATATGCCAGGCATGCGCAGGGCTTGACAGTTACATCCAGTGTCTATTCACTCGATGAGGGCGAATCCTGGCATCCTTTTAGCGATAACCGTATTCAGCTTGATTTCTCAGAGGAAGGCAGCCATTCTATATCGTTGAAGGCACAGGATGAAGCTGGCAATCAAGTAGAGGAAGATCTCGTCATCAACATTGACAAGACCGCTCCCCTGATTGAGTTGACTCCGAATGGCAATGATCCAGGAGTTCCACAAGAGAAAGTGGCTACCATGGTGACCGTAACAGACGCTGACAGCGGTGTAGATCCAAGCGCACTCCAATATGTCTGGTCTACGAATGAAAATAAGTTGGAAGACGATTTTACGGTGAATTGGCAATCGTTTCAAAGCGGGGATATGTTGAAACGTTCTAATGGGACTGGTGTTTGGTACTTGCATATCCAGGCGATCGATGTGGCAGGAAATAAGAGCTACATAATTTCTGAGGCATTTACTTTATTAGATGAAGCGCCTGAAGCGCCGACATGGCCGGGAGGAAGCGTGCTGACGGTAACGGACATTACACAGACGAGTGTGAAGCTGTCGTGGTCAGAAGCGATGGATAATGTGGGCGTGGCAGGCTACCGTATCTATGTTGATGTTGACAACTGGATACCTCATACTGTTTCAGCAAGCCTATTCGAATACACGGTCTTAAATCTTCATGCAGGCACAACTTACACCTTTACTGTGAAGGCGTTTGAAGAAGCGGGTAATGAAAGCGCACCGCTCAGCAAGCAAGCAACTACAGCTCGATCTACAGAGGAAGGCGGCGGCTCAGACGGAGATTTGGGAGATGGCGAAGGTCGCGTTTTATCCAACAACGCCAATCTAGCAGACTTGCAAGTATGGTCGGGAGGCAAACCGCTAAAGCTCAGCCCAGCGTTTGATTCCGGAACGACAGAATATACGACACGTACAGAAGCGGTACAAGTAGAACTTATCGCAGAAGAGGCACATTCTGCAGCCAAAGTGATTCGAAACGATAAAGTCATGAGCGACAGAATCAAAGTCGATCTGGAGGAAGGTGAAAATACGCTTATACTAACGGTACAGGCGGAGAATGGTATAAAGAAAAACTATACGCTGACCATCTATCGCGAAAATCCAAAACCAATCGAACCAGATATTGAATTTACTGACATCACCGGACATTGGGTGGAAAGCGACATCAAGCGTGCCATGGCGAAAGGCATCGTAAGTGGTTATCCGGGTGAAAAATTCAGGCCGAACCATCCCGTTACCCGAGCAGAGTTTACGGTGATGTTGACTGGTGCCTTGCAGTTGGAGGAAGAAGGCGCAACACTAACGTTCATTGATCACGATCAAATCGGAAACTGGGCGAAGCAAGCCGTTGCGCAGGCGGTACAGGCAGGCATCGTTGATGGATACAACGATGGCAGCTTTCGTCCAAACGCGCAGATCACTCGTGTGGAAATGGCAGCGATGATCGCTCGTGCGCTTAAGTTGCAGCTTAACACCAATGCGACTACCGGCTTTGCCGATGATGAAGCGATTCCTGAATGGGCGAAAGGAGCAGTCGAAGCGATTCGCAAGCTTGGCCTTGCCGATGGCCGCGGCGATAACCGGTTTGTGCCAAACGAAACGGCTACCCGCGCAGAAGCGACGGTGATGCTGCTTAGAATGTTGGAACAACAGCAACAACAACCGTAACCTGATAATTCGAGACAGACACCACCCAGAGTACAAATGTGGGTGGTGGAAGCAGGAGAGTCATAATCCCATATCGGTAAGCGGTTGCTTATCACAAGATACCAGTCGCTTCCTTTTTTGCATCGAAATCTTTGCTTGCGAATTAAGCAGATGGAGGGATTGTGCTACAGGCGATGTGACCTCGGTTGGAGTTCGGGAATAAGTATGAGAACGCCGTCAGGCGTTTTTTCATTGTTTTATAAATCAAATTGGAAATAGATTTTATCCTATTTTTCGAATGGTCACAAATTTGGGGCAAGGTTATAATGGAATACAATAATAATTTCATCATGTTAAATATGTCAAAATTCATTTAAATGAGTGAAGGAAGGGATCATGCGATGATCATAGCCACCAAATTACATATTCCCCGGCAACGCTCAGCGCTTGTTACGCGCCCCCGCCTCATTCATCGACTGAATGAGGGATTAAACCGGGCGCTTACTTTGGTCACAGCACCTGCTGGATACGGAAAAACGACATTGCTCAGCGAGTGGGCAACGATAGTAGATACGCCTGTGGCATGGGTATCGCTGGATCAGGGAGAAAACGACCGTATGCGCTTCTGGGCTCATACGATTGCGGCGCTGAAACAGGCCTATCCAGAATTCGATGAACAAGCTGTACTTCGTCATGCTGCGGATGCTACGGGAGACTCACTGCTTGCCGCGCTCGTTAATGGAGTGAACCGTATATCACAAACAACAGTGCTCGTATGGGATGATTTTCACCATGTTCAAGAACCTGCGATCCTAAACGATGTCGTCTATTTGTTGGAACGCCTGCCACCTCACATTCATCTTTATATCGCCAGTCAAAACATTCCATCGATTTCCCTTTCCAGAATACGGGTAGGGGACGGGCTGAACCGGTTAGGTGTCAGTGATCTACGCTTCATACTAGAAGAAACTTTTTCATTTTTTTCGTTGTGCGGTGGAGTGGAACTGTCCGGTGATGAAGGGGTAGCTGTACAGAAACGTACAGAAGGATGGGCCGCTGCTATGAGACTAGCAGTATTGTCCTTATCCGAACATGCCGATCCGGCATCGCTTCTCCGAATCATGACGGGAATGGAGCGAGACGTTTCGGATTACTTCTTCGAGGAAGTATTATCCCGTCAGCCAGACTATATGCAACAATTTTTGCTTCAAACTTCGATTTTAGAGCGGATGACAGGCGAACTATGCATGGCAGTAACTGAAATGTCCGAAAGTGTCTCGTATTTGCAACAATTGGAACAGGAAAGTTTGTTTCTTGTACCCTTGGACGAGCATCGGGAATGGTACAGGTACCACCATCTTTTTCAGCAGTTTTTGAAAGCGCAACTGAAAATACAGGAACCGCAGCAATGGAAGGGACTGCACGCAGCGGCGGGAACATGGTTAGAGGAGAACGGATATTCTCACGAGGCAATTGAGCAATATTTGGCAGGTGAGAGTTATGCTGACGCTCTTTCATTATTGGAGTTGCTCGCGCCCGAACTCATGATTCAAGAATGGGCGACACTTTGTACCTGGTTAAGCGCCATCCCCGAATCGCAGTTGTTTGCGAGACCGATGATGCTCCTGACCAAACTTGCTTCTCAATACTTGTCCGGACAGACCCAAGCGGCTACGGACGGGTATTGGCGAGTGGTGCGCTGGCTGGAAAGAGATACAGCTAACCTTAACTCGGATCAAGAGATGAGATTACAAGCGGGGTTGGCGTTTCTTGCCGCCATCCGGACCTTTTTAGATCGGGATTTTGACTATGCTGTACAATTTTCTAAGGAGTATATCGAGAGACATCCGCAAGGGGATTTCCTCATCGGATTTGGAAGCGACCAAGACGGATATCATCCAGTGTGGGATATTTATGTCACAGATGATAGTCTTGCCTTGGCGAAACAGGTATTGACTCCTTTATTATCGATTTGGTCTGAAACTCAAAATAAGGATTTTGTCGCCCATCTCTGTATCGACGTTGGTAAATTGCAGTATGAACGAAATCAATTGGATGAAGCCGAGAGGTATATGCGCCAAGCGCGCGATATAGGGAAGTCGCATGACAATCCCAGCCTTGCGACAATCGCAACGCTATGGCTTGCCCGTATTGCTGCCGTACAAGACGAGTGGGAGAGTGCTAACGCAATTGTCCACGAGCTTAGCAAACAAAAGGCAATGAGGTCGAATTCCCGCTTGGCAGAAAAAGTCACATGGTTTCAAGCCATGCTGGGCAGGATGCAAGGTGATGAAAGGCCTGTGAAACGATGGTTGCGAATAAGTGGATTGCGATCCAAGGATGAAATTCCATTATCGATGGTTGCGGAATATGATCTTCTTGCCTTATGGCTAGCAGAACAAGAGAAAACCGAGGAAGCCATGATATTAACGGAGCGGCTCCTCTTCATCGTGAGCCAGGCTGGACGACAAAGCGAGAGGATTCGTTTACTTGTTCATAAGAGCCGATTTCTGTCTGTGCAAGGCAAAGTTGAACAAAGTATGGATGTATTAGAAGAAGCGCTTGCTTTGGCGCAGCCCGAAGGATATATCCGCACCTTTGTAGATGAGGGAGCTCCGCTGGGGCGATTATTCGATCAATATATCAACTTGCGCCAAAACCAACACCGACGCCCGGGCAAGAAGGTGCCTTTATCATACGTGAAACGGTTGTTGCGACTTTTCTATCCCTTAGAAGGAGGAATAAGTGAGTCGCTGTCAAACGAAAACAGTAACCTTGTACTCACCGTAAAAGAACGAGATGTGCTTCGCTTGATGGAAAAGGGGCTTTCGAACAAAGAAATAGGGCTTCAACTGAATGTTACTTTGGCAACAGTAAAAACGCATATTAACAATATTTATAGCAAACTGCAGGCCAAAAACCGATTGCAGGCGTTGGAACGCGTCAGATCACTCGAATTGTTCTGATTCGTTCCTCTTCTTTTCAATAAGTACCCATCCTCTATCTCAACCTTATTCATGAGAATGAGCCAGAGCCAGCAAGAACATGCCGAGCATAATCACTTCTTTTGTATACCTTCCATACTTTTTTATTAGCTTGGCAGATTCGGCGGATCGATTGACTTAGGGACGTTTTCTGATTGGAGTGCTACGATAAAAATGCAGTCGAAAACCCCCCCTCGTATGAAATAAAATGAAAGCTAGCGAGGGGATGAGAGCCAATGAATCGATACGACAAAGCATTCAAAGAAGAAGCAGTAAGATTGAGAGATGAGATTGGTCCAAAGAAAGCCGCCGAGCAGTTAGGCGTAGCCTACTATAATGCATCTGCTGATAAGACTGCGCGTGAAATCGAATACGACAGGATCCATGGACCGTCAAGGAGATGTGCAAAGTGCTTGCTGTCAGTGAATCGGACTATTACCGTAGCTTGAAGCCCACGCCCAAACAGGAGCGGCAGGAACTTCTTCTGGTCAAAATCAAAGACATCATTAGAGAACATGAAGATAACCGTAATTAAGGTGTCCAGCATATTCTGCTGGCGCTGTCACAAATAGAGATCACAACCAGCTACAGCACCGTCTATCGCATCATGAAGAGGTATACCGAATGGTATGTACGGTGGTGTGAGAGGACGGGGGCTAGCCGCCCCCTCCTACTCGATTGCGTTACATATGCGCTCCTAACTGAAAGTCGTACGGAACTCAGTAGGGCTGACTCCCGCATCTTTGCGGAAAAACTTTGTGAAATGATTCGTATCATCAAAGCCCGTACGGTCGGCGATTTCTTTAACGCTAAGTGAGGTAGTGAGCAGCAATAATTTTGCTCGATCTGCTCGCTTGCGATTGACATATTTAAGCGGTGAAATGCCAAAGTGTTTTTTGAAAAAGGTAATAAAATAATTAGGATGCAAATGAACAATACCCGCTAATTCCTCGACACTTACGCTTGTGTGCAGATGTTCATCTACATACTCTTGAATAACGTTCAGTCGATTGATCTCTTCATTCCGATGTTGCAGCATGCGAACGGGTACTTGCTCCAGGTAGGAGGCAAGAATTTCGAGCATAATGCCATTTCGCCGAATTTGCGTAATGATTTCGGAGTGCCCATCGGGATTTATTAATTGTTTAAATAAATACTCCATGCGTTGTCTATCTGCAACATCTATACAGAATGGGACACCAATCCACTGAAACAAATCAAGCGGCCCGGCCTTGATGGAGAAATGACACCAATATTTAAGGAAAGGTTGCCGACCGTCGATGCTGGAGAAGCTTTGTGTCGTATGGGCGGGCATGAGACAAAGTTGTCCAGGTTGGGGGAAGTACTCTTTGTCTCCAATTTGGAGCCACCCCTTTCCCTCTTGAATGAAGTAGAGCTTGTTATAAGTAGGCGTGTAATCGAGCCCTTGCCATTCAGTGCTGCACTGGGTTTGGTGAGCATAAAGAACATTGACTTGAAGCGTGTGAAGTAAATCAATGAGTGCAGCTTCTCCTGGGGACGTTTTCATGTGAATCCACCTATGCTTTATTTTTATGGTACAGCTGGACGGTTACGGTTCTATCATATCGTATTATAGAAGGTTTAGGTATGCTTAGTTTTATACTAATCAATCTTAGAATCATACCTGTTCGTTAAGAATAGCCTTGCCTATAATTAAGCTATTATTGCGGAGGAGGTATTGAGGATATGAACCAGAACTTACCTAAGCTATTGACTGACGATCAGATGCAAACGTTTATTAAGGATGGCGTATTACGGTTGAAAACAGACTTTTCGAATGAATTTCATGCGCGTTTGCTGGAACAATTAAATGAAGTGTTTGAAAATGAGGGCAATCCTGGAAACAATGTTTTGCCACGGATTCGTGAACTGCGAAAGGTGTTTGAGCATCCTGTTATTACAGGCGCGCTTACAAGTGTACTTGGTCCTAATTACTTGATGCATACCCATCGTCATTGTCATTATAACGCATTGCCTAAGGCTGGAGCTTGGCATAAAGACAGCTACTGGGGATTTGAGCGTATGAATAATCATCACCCTTGGTGGGCCATGATTATGTATTTTCCGCAAGATACGCCAATAGAACTGGGGCCGACAGGCGTAATGCCTGGCAGTCACAATTACAAAACACGAACTTTCGTTCAGGATGATACGGAAGAAGAATTGACAGCGAATGGGGAAGCAGGAACATTCGTGCTTATTCATTTTGATATTTGGCATCGTTCTACAAGTAATTTGACAAGTCAGCCTCGTTATATGTTGAAATTTGAATTTATGAGAACAGAAGCTCCAAGTGAGCCTTCATGGGACTATAAAGATAGTAAATGGAGAATGCCTGCTACATCAGTTGCGAATAGCGTACAGTCTTCAGCGATGTGGGAAGATACTTGGAATTGGTTGCGCGGCGAGATTGGAAGTCTATATGGTACAGAAACAGTGAACGAAGAGAAGATCGTTCAACTCGCGAGTCAGTTGGCTGAAGACGATGAGCCTGTAGCCTTGCATGCAGCTTACGAATTGGTACGTTATGGGGATGCGGGTAAGAATGTACTGCTGGAAGCTTTGAGATCGGACAATAAATGGACATCGATGTGTGCTGCATATGGTTTAACGGCTTGTGGACAACATGCTGCCGAGGGTTTAGGGCTCGTATTGAATGATTCCAGAAAACGTCAGGTCAAGCATGCGGTGTTCGCTTTAGGAGAATTGCAGCATCATGCCGCCCGTCTGGTTCCTCAGATTATCTCGTTATTAGACGGAGGCGATGTTAAAGTTCGCCGCACGATAGCAGATGCGCTGGGGATGATCGGTGAGCCAGCGAAAGAGATAGTAGAAGGATTAATTGCTTGCCTGAAGGATGAGGACGAACAGGTTCGTTTTACAGCGGCGCTATCCTTATTACGGCTGAGAGAAGCGGCCGCACCGGCCATTCCTTATCTGGAGGAAGCGCTTGAGGACGACAATAGATATGTTCGCGGGCATGCTGTAGAGGCGCTTCGTTACATTAATACGGAAGAGGCAAGAGAAGTTCTGATAAATGAATTAATTCAGTCTAGATGGTGTTCAATAACGACGAAGACGAGCACATTCTAATCTCTTTCTGGAAAGCGGTGATCATTAGGAATGTCACATACGACTACGTCCCTGTCAGATGCGATCGTCATGGATATGACGGATCATGTAGCTACTGCTCTACGAGATATGAAAATAGGTGAAGAGGTTCATTACAAGTTGGGAACGAACGTCTTTCAAGTACAATTACTCGATGATGTCGCTTTCGGTCATAAATTTGCTATTCTGGATATTGATGAAGGCTGGAAGGTACGCAAATATGGGGAAGTTATCGGAAGAGCGACAGTTCCCATTGCGAAAGGTAAGCACGTTCACATCCATAATATTGAAGGTATCCGTGGACGTGGTGACCAGGCTGAAAGGGAGGCTTCCCAATGAGCATGATCATGGGCTACGAAAGACCGAACGGTGAGATTGGCATCCGCAATCATCTGCTTATCATTCCAACAGTAATATGCGCGAATCAAGTGTGTAACCGAATTATGCAGATGGTGCCGGGAGCCATCTCGATACCTCATCAGCATGGGTGCAGTCAGATCGGGACAGACAAGCAACGCACGTTCGATGTTCTAGCGGGAACGGGGAGGAATCCCAATGTAGGTGCTGTCCTTATTATTAGCTTAGGCTGTGAAGTCGTGGATCCCGTAGCTCTTGCGGAAGCGATACGCATGACGGGAAAGCCTGTGGAGATGTTTGACATTCAGTCGATCGGCGGATCAATTAAAGCAATTGGACATGGCGCAGAGCTGGCCACTCGCATGTTGAAGCAGTTAGAGCAGCAGCAGAAAACGCCGGTACCGTTAAGTAAATTGAAAGTAGCTGTGAAATGCGGAGGCTCGGACGCGACCTCCGGTCTTTCCTCGAATCCAGCGCTAGGGTATGCTGCAGACGCATTAATTAGCGCAGGCGGCACGATTGTTATCGGTGAGACGACAGAAATTATTGGAGCCGAGCATGTGCTCGCAGAGCGTTGCGTGAATGAGTCTGTCTCGCAAAAGCTGTATTCGAGCGTCGAACGATTCGAGAAAGAAGTCGAACGGATGGGAGCGGATATGAGAGGTGGTAATCCTAGCCCGGGCAATATTGCTGGGGGACTATCCACAATCGAAGAGAAATCACTGGGATGCATTTGTAAGTGCGGGAGTGCGCCAATCAAGGGGATTATTGAGTATGCCGAGAGTGTTCCTGAGGGCGGCTTGTATTTCATGGATTCTCCTGGCAATGACATCGAATGTGTATCGGGTATGGCCGCTGGCGGTGTGCATATCGTCTGTTTCACGACAGGCAGGGGAACGCCGACTGGGGCGGCTGTCGTGCCCGTTATCAAGATCACCGGCAATCCGCACACATTTAAGTTAATGGAAGATAATATGGATGTAGATGTAAGTGACATGTTGTTCGGCGCAACGAGTCTAGAGCTAGCAGGGGATGCAATTTGGCAGGAAATCCAAGAAGTTGCAGAAGGAAAATGGACGAAAGCGGAAGTGCTTGGTCATCAAGAATTCAGTATTAACCGAATCGGGCCGAGTCTCTGAAGCAATCCCGCATCACACGTAAAAAGAAGCCAATCTGGCTTCTTTTTTTATGTGTGATGCGTTATCGGAATTCACGTGTCGTGGCATTCTCCATGAATAATAACTTTACGGCATCTCGTATCCTTGTATGTTAACGAATCGACTTCTCTTCCTCATAGACGCGTTCAATTAGGAACTGCTTCATAAGCGTCTGATACCCCATATGCTTTTGCGCCGCGACTTCCTGGATGCGCTCGAGCAAATCGTGTTCCAGCCGGATGGAGATCGTTTTTGTGCGGCCGTGACGGCGCGGTAGATTATCCTCGGCCATAGAGGCTTCGAGCAGATCGCTGCTCATTGTGTGCGTCGCCCAAAAATCGGCAGCCTCTTCGTCGGACATATTCGCCGGTATCTCCTCTTTGGAAATAATGCGTTTCATCGTGCTGACCTCCTTTTGTTGTAGAGTCTTTTCTCATCAGACTCGGCATTTCGAGCGGTAATGACCCGAATACGATTACCTTCCTTTTTAATAAAAATGACAACTAAACGCCGGCCTTCATCTGTTGCGCCAATTAGACCCCGGTGGCCGCTATGCGCATGAAACGGAATCCGATCCTCATCCCAAAATGCTTCCTCGGCTTCATCGGGGAGAACGCCATGCCGCGCAATATGCTCAATATTGTGATCGTCCCAAATGAAAAGATCTTCAACGTCATTTTACATCGATGGCCCTCCAAAGTGTATATGCTATAGTATATATATTTTACAGCGTAGGAATACGCTACTCAATAGCTCATTTTGAAAAATCGAATAGAAAAGTCACAGTACGACTCCGTTAGGTAGATATTATTGCGGGGAAATCTCAAATTGTTGGCTTTAAGTTTTACAAGCATATCCTGGAATACATCCCAGTTCCAATTTCCTTGTTCATATAGATCGGCTGGCATTTCAGTAATTCCAGCTTCTTGAAGCGCAGTTTCGTTGTACCAAAATAAGACAGGGTTGTTGTCAACAGGCAAACCATAAATTGCCTACCTTATTTATTATGAAAAATAAAAAAAACCCATGGCCTCATCATTTCAAGAGGATCATGGGCGAATATGGTGTTAGACAATGGAAAACTATGATCGGAGCCTTTCATTCCATTACGTTTTGCAATTCAAGTCGGAATTTCTCTACAATGGAGAAATTTGTTGCTGCAGTGTAGATGGCCTTTAGTTGAGAATCGATGGCTTCGGCTAATGCCAAATGCGAGGTGGCCTCCTTCATTTTCGCCGAATAACGTGCTTGAATAGCGGATAATTCAGTTGCATATGCTTCATCGGTGCCTGGGGGTATCGTAAGTGTATACATATCCAGGATTTCATCCCCGTCCCGATCAGGAAAGTATTCATGAGGGGCGGTACTGTCGAAGATGGCTGTGCTGAGCTTGGGGAATATCAACATGTCAAGGCTATTGGGATCGAAGCCGCAATGATACACTTGAACGTCGATTCCTTTCTTTTCGGCAGTGGAAGCCAGCTTCTTTAGCAGGGTCGATTTTCCAGAGCCGGGCCTTCCTTTGATGAAAATCCGTCTATCCAGCTGTGCGGTTAAGCTTTGAATAAAATCGAATGGACCCTTCGGGGTCGCGGCGCCGAAGAACAAGTGACGTCCGGTAGTTGGCGTATCGTTCGTATGCTCGGCGAATAAATCATGAATCAATTGCTGCATAATGTCGTCTGCCTTCGTGAAATCCATGCGCTCAATATAATACTTTTCCCATTCGTCATGAATCCGCAATGCCGATAAGAACGTATCGTACGCATCTGTATAGGCATCAGCAAGCTTGCCTCTAAGTTCTTCAATCGTTGCTTGTTGCTCAGAGGAAATTCGGCTGTTGTCCAAAGCCTCCACAAAGTCAATATAGATGATGTCACCTGCATGGCTCTCCGAAATCCCCTCACAGACTTGCCCCTCTACGATACCAACCTTCAACTCTGTTGCAATGATGCCATCAAGTTCTTCGGAACGCAGAGGGGAGTGGAAGTGTTGCACATGTTGGCCCCTCTTCAGAAGGCTATCCGCCAAGCTGCGAATAACCGTTGATTTCCCCGTACCGGGCGGGCCATTAAGGACGAAGATCGTATTTAGCCCAGAGAAGGCGGATTGATATAGGAAATGGGCGCCGAGCGCGGTATTGCCGCGGGCAAAATAATGGGATGATTGTTCGATCAACCTGAAACACTCCTTTATGCTGATTCTTTATTCGCTTCATGCACATGTTCCGCGAAGTCGGTCAGAATAAGCATGTATGGGATAAATGCCTATATTTTTGTATATTCCAGGTCATGTAAAGAGGTTCTTCATGACATGACTTTTTCGAGGAAATTATTACCTGAATGGCCTATAACATTTCTCACACGTTTCTCCGATAATCTTATTGTAATAGGAACCAAGTCCGATTTTTATGGTTCATTTTTCACTGCATGGTGTATTTCATTTCATCCACGACCAAACAGAGAGGGCGTAATTCAGATGAGTTTTTTGAGAGAAAAAATGAATTTCGTATCCAAATCGATTAGAGGGAAAATACTAATCTGGTTTTTGCTTGTTGCTCTCGTTCCATTAGTTGTATCATCTCTTATCATCTATAATCAAAGTTCACAAGAGCTGATTAAAAAACAACAAGATTCGTTTCGCAGTGTTGTAGAAAGTAAGTCGCAAGGGATGGATCAATGGCTTGATCGCCGAATGAGTGAAATTAAACTGGCGGCTATGACTGAAACGATGCAATCGCTCAATCCCACTTGGATGACTCCCTACCTAAAGCTAATTCAAGAACAATCTGATGTCTATGAATCTGTCGGAGTTGCAGGACTTGACGGAATCGTCATGGCTGACTCATTGGAGGATGCGGTAGGCATTGCGCTTAAGGAGCGCGACTACTTTCAAAAAGGAATGCAGGGCGAGCCTTCTTATTCGGATATCTTAGTCTCGAAGGCGACGGGTAATCGCATTATTGTAATCGCTTCTCCTATTAAAGCGAGTGATAGCAAAGTCATCGGTCTCGTCTATGCCACTGTAAACTTTGAATCATTTATTAATACTTTTTTGCAACAAGAGAATTCAAATATATATATTACGCTGGTGGACGAACAGAATCGTTTGCAACACGTCGCCAGTAAAGAATTAATCGGAAAATCGATTGATGAGGCTCCGTATAGCGAAGAATACAAAACCCTTTTGAAAAGTGGAAAGAAGGAGACGGGTTCCGTAACCAACACAGAAGCTGGCATTGACTATGTCATTGCTTATGCGCCCATCCAAGGGGTCTGTCAAGTATTTTGTGTAAACTCTATCAAATAAATCAATGGATGAACGGTTTAACGCGCTCTTCAAAGCGGATGGACAACTGGAGGAGGATTTGTCCCCA
>NZ_JBHTJZ010000059.1:0-19323 GCF_042675905.1 Paenibacillus chungangensis
AAGACCCCTAACGTTTTTGGCCATTGTCCACGGGAAATTATTTTCTGACAATTCAGATTAATTATTGTGTTAGTTTTTATGCAACGCTACTGATGAATCCTACACTGGAACGCCGAAAAGGGGGCGTGCGCAGCAAGAGAGCAGGACGCCGTCAGGCGTTTATCTTAATCGCTCGACAAATACTTAACAAATCGCGCTTGCACTTGACGTTACGTCAAGTGTTATGCTGTTCTCAACAGGAGGTTGAGAGAGATGAACGAACAGAGAGATAACGTATATTCCATTGGACAATTCGCGAAATTGACAGGTGTGACCGGGCGGACGCTTCGCTATTATGACAAGCAGAACCTGCTCAAGCCGTCCTGGCGCAACGAGCATGGCCGCCGCTTCTATAAGGATGAAGATCTGCTGCAGCTGCAAAAAATATTGACGCTGAAATTTCTGGACTTCTCGCTGGAGGATATAGCCGGTCATCTGGCAGACCCCGGCATCAATCTGCAGCAGTCGCTGGATCAGCAATACGATCTGCTCCGCATGAAGCAGAAGCAGATCGATGCTGTGATCTCCAAGCTGGATCGCATTCGCCACATTGTGGAAGGAACGGGAACGCTGGACAACGGGCTGCTGCTCACCCTGATACATAGCGTGCAGCATGAGGAGGAGCAGCGTCAGTATCTCTCCCGTCTCATGCCTTCCACCCTGATCGACGCCATCTATATGGATGGCAAGCCGAATCAGGAAAGACTCGATACGGAGCGCAAAATGCTGGTCCAGATGGTGAAGCTGACCGAGCTCGGAAAGGCGGGCAAGCAGCCGCAAGATGCTGAAGTCGTTCAGACGGGGCTCCAGCTTGTCGAGATGATGAGGGAACTAATCGGCCCTATTATTAGCGAGATGTCGGAGGAGGAAGTGGAGCGCCTGGAAATTTTGGAATCGGATGAGACCTTCCTGGACCCCAGCATATTCCCTCAGCATGTTGCGAAAGAGGATGAGCAATTCATTTCAGAGGTAATGGCCTATTTGGCAGATAAAGAAGAAGGAGGAAATCTCTTTGGACGTTAAAGGATTCCTGTCGTTAATTCGATCGCACAGTCCGGCCAAATGGATCATTGCTGCCGCAGTGCTGCTGGGGATAGGAGAGACTCTGCTGTCTCTGCTTGTCCCGCTTATGACGAAGACGCTTGTAGAGCAAATGTCGGCATCCGCGCTGGAGACGATGACAATCGTGCTGCTTGGTTCCGTATTCATCGTACAGACCGCCATGTCGGGCTTCTCTGTCTATACGATGTCGTATGTGGGCGAGTACATTGTCTCCAGTATGCGCAGGCAGCTGTGGGAACGGGTCATCCGGCTCCCTGTTCCCTTCTTCGACAACAATACGTCCGGCGAGACGATGAGCAGGGTGACGAACGATACGAATGTCATTAAAGAGTTCATTATAGGCCATGTCATCTCGTTCCTTGGCGGCATCATCTCGGTCATCGGAGGCGTATCGATCCTGCTCTATATCGACTGGCGTATGACATTGCTTATGTTGGCGGCCGTACCTGCTGCACTCCTGGTCCTGTGGCCGCTGGGCAGCAAGATGTTCAGCGTATCGAAGGCGATGCAAGATGAGACGGCGTTGTTGCAGGGCGATCTGGGTCGTGTACTTACGGAGATTCGGCTGGTGAAAGCCTCTCTGGCGGAGAAAGTGGAGGAACGGCAGGGCAGCGGACGAATCGCCAGCTTGTTCCGCTTCGGACTGAAGGAAGCGAAGATTATGTCCATCGTTACCCCGTTAATGATGACGGTGATGCTGCTAGTGCTGGTCGTGCTGATCGGCTATGGAGGCGTGCGGGTGGCGCAAGGCCAGATTACGTCCGGCGATCTCGTCGCCATCATCTTGCTGATGTTCCAGATCGTCATGCCATTCACGCAGATGGCTTCCTTCTTCACGCAATTCCAGAAGGCGATGGGCGCTTCGAACCGGATTCTGGAGCTGTTGAAGGAAGAGACGGAGGATGGCGCAAGCATGTCAAGCTGCAGAGCCGCAAATGCTGTGATCGGGAATGCTATGCCGTCGCAGCAGTTGTCGGGCAACAACCAACTAGAGCGGTCGTCCGCCATAGGGACTGCAGGGCAGCATCGAGCCGAGCTGGCTTTTCATAACGTGAGCTTCTCCTATACGCCGGACCGTCCCATTCTGCAAAATGTATCGCTATCTGCGGTGCCGGGCGGCATGACGGCTATCGTGGGCCCCAGCGGAACGGGCAAGACGACGCTGTTCTCGCTGATCGAGCGGTTCTACCTGCCGGGGCAAGGGAATATTCGCTACGGCGGAGAAGCGATCTCATCTATGCCGCTGGAGCAGTGGCGGAGCCGTATCGCCTACGTCTCGCAGGAAAGCCCGATGATGGCGGGCAGCATTCGCCACAATCTGACCTACGGGCTTGACGGCGTGCCGGACAGCAAGGTCAGGGACGCGATAGCGGGCGCTAATCTGAGCGAATTCCTTGATACGCTTCCGGAAGGATTGGACACGGAAGTCGGCGAGCGCGGCGTCAAGCTGTCGGGCGGGCAGCGCCAGCGGCTTGCGATTGCCCGGGCCTTGCTCCGCGATCCGGAGATTCTGCTGCTGGACGAGGCGACCGCCCATCTGGACAGCGGCTCGGAGAAGCTCGTTCAGGATGCGCTGCAAGTGTTAATGAAAGACCGCACGACACTCGTCATCGCGCATCGGCTGGCGACGATCAGCAATGCGGACAGAATTATCGTACTGGAGAACGGTGAAGTGTCCGGACAAGGCACGCACATGGAGCTGCTGCAGTCTCACGAGCTGTATGCGAAGCTGGTACACCAACAATTCATTGATAATGAGGTGCTGCAAGCGTAATGGCATTTATTTATGCTAGCAAGGGCTTCCGAGGAGGAGACACGCAGTCTTATGCTTGAACGGGCTGGTCTAATGCGCTTATTATCGATATGGAGCTGGGCGATCTGAAGCTGGTTCTCTAATCAACCGGCCTCTCCCTTTCAGGAGAGGCCGGACCTGTGTCGGTGAAAGTAGAAAGTAGATAGTATAAAGAAAATTGCAGCCTCAGATGTTCCTGCGCCTGAGTCTAATCGATGTCATATGTCTAGGAGCACTCAACCCAGCTGCTTTCCACGCGCCAACTGATGTCACTTGCTTTGAAGCCTCTACACCAGCTACTTTCCAAGCTCTAGCCCCGGACATGTGTAATTTTGCAGTGGTAGGCGAGTAGGATGCCAATTGACAGAAGCCCTTGAATTCCCGTCCCGAGGATTGATTAGTCACCATATGTCAACTACCGTTCCAGCTGTGCGTGATTGATATAATTCGAACCTGCATGGCGCCAGCCGGCGTATGAATGGAGACGACGGAGTCGATCGCGGCAAGCAGTAGCTGACTGCCGATCGGTGACAGGAACGAGATAACGCCTTCTTCGGGATCGGTCTCATGGGGAAATGCGATGATGAAGGTGTCCGTCGTTTGATATTCCAAATATTCCAATTCAACCTTGCTTCCGATCATAACCATACCGTCTGCAATAGGGGCGTCGTTATCCAGCAATTGCTTGATGGTATCGGTATACTTGTCCAGCAACTGCTCGGTTGCTTTCCGCTCCTTGCTCAATTGATGGTAGGATGCTTCAAGCAGCTTGGAGCGCTCCTTCACCAGGTTATCCAGTTGCTTCCTTAAAGCTTCTTGCCAGTTGCAAGAAGAGGAAGATGAGATGGAACTACGGTTCATAGTAGATTTCACCTCCGATACGTTTTGACGCAGCGTTCTTTTGTTTGACATCATAAAGGTATAGCATGACAAATTACCTCCTTATAGATAGAGACCCCGCTTGGAACGGGCCTTCCTACTATTGTATCAAGGCCATCAAAAAAAGATAGCCCGAATGAGTCTTCCAGCTATCTTTGTACGAACATGGAAATGTGAACGGCTGTCATTCACTACATAGCTTGCAATCCAGCCTGATTAAGCAGATTCCACGGTTTGTTGTAGTGTGGTTGGAAGAAAAAGTCGACGAAGCTGAGCTGGTCCATCGTCATGCCGTTCTGAATACATACGGACAGCGTATTAATCGATTGCGTCAGATCGATCTTCGACATCACTTGCGCTCCGACGATACGTCCGGTTTCCGCCTCATAGACGACCTTCAAGGTAACAGGCTCGTAAGTGGGCATGAACTCCGGCCGATAGTTGTCCTCGATTGTGATACTTTTCACATTCATGCCCGCAGCAAGCGCCGCCGTCTCCGTCATGCCGGTCGAGGCCATGTTGGCGTCGTACAGCTTCAGGCCCGAAGTTCCCTGAGTTCCCATGTACTTCACCGTTGGTTCCATCAAATTACGCGCGACGAGCGTTCCCATGCGTACTGCATTGGTGGCGAGCGGGATATAGGCGTGCTGTCCGGTGGGATTGTAATGAACAGCACAGCTATCACCGGCAGCGAAAATGTCAGGCTTGCTCGTACGCATATATTCATCGACGAGTATAGCGCCATTCGGCAGCATATCCACTTGCCCCTTCAGCAATTCGGTGTTGGGACGGAAGCCGATGCATAATACGACCAGATCGGCTTCAATTTGCGCTTTGTCCGTCACGACAGTGGTCACTTCGTTGCGTTCGTTGCCAAGGAAAGAAGTGACGGTCTGTCCGAGCGCGAGCTGAACGCCTTTTAACCTTAGCACATCTTCGGTAGCATCTGTAAATTCACGGTCCAGATACTTGAAGAGGATTCTGTCCATATTGTCGATGAGCGTAACTCTCTTTCCTTTCATCTCGAACGCTTCCACCAGTTCGATGCCGATATAGCCGGCCCCGATAACCGCAATGTGTTCCGCGTGCTCTGCTTTTTCGATAATCGTCTGGGCGTGGTGATAGTTCTTACACAATAAAAGGTTATCCAGATTCATGCCGGGCATATCTGGAATGATGGGCCACGATCCCGTTGTCACGACCAGCTTGTCAAAGCTGTGAATGCCTTCTTCGCCTGTGACAAGGTTGCGTGCCCGCAACGTTTTCGTGTCGCTGTCCACTGCAAGCACATCATGCCGCATGAGAGTAGTGACACCAAGCTCGGCCAGCTGCTCCGGCGATGAATAGAACAGCTCCTCCGCTTTCTTGACGACGCCGCCGACATGAAGGGCAATACCGCAAGATAGGAACGAGATATTGTCATTGCGCTCGAATACAGTAATCTCGGCCCCGGGGTACAGGCGAGCCATATTCGTAATCGCGGCAGTTCCGGCATGCGTGCATCCAATCACAGCAATTTTCGTTGTCATAACATAACGCCTCCTAAGGGGAATGTCATTATTGTGAATAAATTCACAATACAAGCAATGAACAGATACAGCAAATGTACTGCCTTGGAGATACGGTAAATCTGAAATCAAACTGTACCGGCCGCCAGTTTCTCCATTCAACTCGACTACGCTTACGTGATACGAAGCCGAAATCAGGCAACCTTTTCAGTTGTGAAATAGTTCACAACCTTGTCTTGCTTATTATCTTATGCGATCGGATTGGATTTGGCAAGGGTGAATATGTGACAAAATTCACATAAGTGAGGTGCGAAGGTGCAAACTTGTTATTCAAGCTGGGATAAAGCTGGTATAAAGAATTGATAAGACTAAGCAATTATTCTAATATACAGAGAATACGGATTATGAGGAATATGTCCTAATAAGGGGAGTAGTGAAATGAGCCAATCAACCTTAAAAGAGGGAAAGAAGAAGCCATCCATACCCGAGATTAAGAAGGCTTTGAAGCAATATGAGAAGGATGCGTTGATCACTATGCTGGTCGATTGTTACAAATCAAGCAAAGACGTGAAAAATTACATTCATGTTTTGCTTCATCCGGAAGATGCGACACAAGAGTTGTATGAGAATGCACGGAAACAGATTGAGAATGAATTTTTCCCGCTGAAAGGATACGGGAAGCTGAGGCTGGCCAAGGCCAAAAGCGCTATATCAGAGTTCAAGAAATTAAGCAACGATGAATTGCGGACGCTTGATTTGATGATTTATTACGTTGAGCAGGGTGTAGATTTCACTGTTACATACGGTGATATTTCGGAGGCATTCTACTCCAGTATGGAATCGATGTATACGAGCGTGCTGAATAAAATAGGCGACAGCGTATCGAAGCGTGCCTTATTCAATGCGCGCCTTCTGAAAATCGTCAATGATACGGATGGAATAGGCTGGGGATTCCATGACTACTTGGCGGGCGAGTATTATGAGTGGGCTTCGAGCGAAGAGGATTGAATTGGCCCGAAGCAACCAGCCATGGGGCAAGATCATGGGCAATTCGGCCCAATACGGCGCTGGCTGTAGAGTTCATCGGCATCATACAGGGACATTGGAGGCTGATTAATTATAAAGGGTTCCGCAAAGTAGTCATGTCTACTTTGCGGAACTCTTTGTCATAAGAATTTATAAATTTTCGATATGCTCGAATCCAAATCCTTATAAGCGATAAAAGTCCATCTCTTAACGCAGTCGCCCATCTTCGAAAGGCCTTATTATCTCATTAGTTTTCGAATCTGCTTTCCAGTAGTTCCGCAACTCGAAGATTGCCTCTTTCCTTTGCAAGGGATACTGCATCATTGCCATCTTCCACTTTGGCATCGACATCAGCACCATGTTCTAACAACAATTTGATCAATGCAACATTGTCATCGTGGAAAGCTGCAGTATGTACACTTGTGTGACCTCTACCACATGGGTATGTGAAATTAATAGTTTTTGTATAAGTCCATGCATTTTTTCATCCAACCATAACTTGTTGCGAAAAGAATGCAGTGATAGGGGAGAAAGGAAGACGCCCTTTAAAAAGTTGTCTGATTTAATGCTGACAATCCAACAATCCAATCGTAAATTTTAAGGCCACCCAGAATGGGGGGCCTTATATTCATGTTTGAGACTTATACTCCAGGATATTTTAAAGTGAAATTCCTCGATCTTTAAGTTCCTTTTCTGCATCACGAGATAAATGTTCCGATACCCATGCATTTAAACTATTACCTGCAGCCATAGCGGCTATTGATACTAGTCTATGCTGCTCTGCTGTCAATCTGACAATGAACTTTCCTGAAAATGGCTTCTCTGCTTCTTCACCTTCTGTCTCACAAAATTCAAGGTAATCATCAACTGAATCCCGAAATGCCTGCTGAATCTCTTCTGTAGTCTTACCTTGGAACGTGATTACATCCCTTAGATACATCACTTCTCCATGTAGTATTTGTGCATCAAAATCAATTTCAATTTTCCCAACATAACCTTTGTACTCCAATAGAGTAGTCATATAGTTACACCCGCCTCTTCTAAAAATCGCCTTACCGACTTAACAGCACCTTTGTCAGTAACATTTTCGGGATGAGGACGATGGAAGACGGCTTTTCGACCATTCAATTTAACGCGAACTCGAGAGTCCTTGCCTTCCGAAATCTCTCCACCAAGCCCGCGAAATAATGATTCTATATCATCCCATGTAATGTCTGCCCTAACCGGATCCTCATGTATCTTATTTAAAGTGTTTTGCTATTTATTATTCATATTCCGTAGTATCACCACCTGATACTATTATATGCAATAATTTCAGCTGAAGTCAAAATTTTTTCATACTTGCCCTTATTTATGGCATGGTATACCGCAGGCAGGTGCAACAATGGTGGATACGATACAATCCGCTAATAAAGAGTTTTGCTGTTATTTGAGCGAGAAGCTTGCAGGATGGGGATACGGCGGCTGTTCAAATAGTTGACAAAGTTCGTACTTCCCCTAGGTGGAGAGCACGATATCCTTCGTATGAAAGTGGATCGCCATGTCGGCGATCTGTTCGGCAAGGCGGATACATTAGCGCCAGCACTTGACGATGCGCTTGACTAGACGAAGCTGGCCGTGCGGCAATTGCTGCAGAATCGTCGAACGAGTGAAATAGTTGCTAATATCCTCTTGCTAATGGAGGCCATGTGTTATAAAATAGGGGCAATATTGAAATACGACGAAGAGGACTAGTACGATTTTCTGAACGCTCAGAGAGCTGTTGGCCGGTGCGAAACAGCCGTGAAGAATATCGGAACTCGCCTTGGAGTAGCCCGCTGAACGAAGGAAGTAAGCGGAGCCGGGACCTGGCCGTTATCATCAGGGCGGATAGCGCTTCGTATGAACGCCTATCTGCTTGAGCGCATACCTTATGGTATGAATGAGAGTGGTACCGCGTAAGATGTCAAAGTCTTTCGTCTCTTTTTTAGAGACGAAGGGCTTTTTTATTTTGAAGACGACTGACATGTGCAAGCACCTCTAAAGAAAAGGATGATTAGCATGAAAAATGACCAGAAGTATGCAAGAGGGTATTTTATGCCGCCTGAGACGAGCTTGGAGTGGACGAAAAAGGAATACATTACAGAGCCGCCGATCTGGTGCAGTGTCGACCTGCGGGACGGCAATCAGGCGTTAGTCGTTCCGATGAATTTGGAGGAGAAGCTGGAATATTTCCAAATGCTTGTTGATATCGGCTTCAAGGAGATCGAGGTGGGCTTCCCGGCAGCCTCGGAGACGGAATTCACTTTCCTGCGCACGCTGATTGAGCAGAATCTCATTCCGGACGATGTGACGATCCAGGTATTGACGCAATCGAGAGAGCATATTATTCGCAAAACCTTCGAGTCGCTGAAAGGCGCGAAAAAAGCCGTCGTCCATCTGTACAACTCCACATCCGTGGCCCAGCGGGAGCAAGTGTTCCGCAAGTCCAAAGAAGAGATCATTGCGATCGCGACTTCCGGAGCGGAGCTGTTGAAGCAATGTGCCGAGGAGACGGAAGGCAACTTCCAGTTCCAGTATTCGCCTGAGAGCTTTACGGGCACGGAGATCGACTTCGCGCTAGATATTTGCAACAGTGTGCTGGACGTATGGCAGCCAACGACGGACAATCCGGTCATTATCAACCTGCCGGCCACAGTGTCCATGTCCATGCCGCATGTGTACGCCAGCCAGATTGAATATATGAGCAAGCATATGAACTATCGCGACAGTGTGATCCTGTCTCTCCATCCGCACAACGACAGAGGAACGGGCGTGGCGGATGCCGAGCTGGCTATGCTGGCGGGAGCGCAGCGCGTGGAAGGCACGCTGTTCGGCAACGGGGAGCGCACGGGCAATGTGGACATCGTCACCTTGGCTCTCAATATGTATTCCCATGGGGTGGATCCGCAACTCCGCTTCGACAATATTCCGGCGATTATTGCCGTATACGAACGGTTGACGAAGATGAAAGTAGGCGAGCGCCAGCCATACGGCGGTGAGTTAGTCTTCACCGCTTTCTCCGGCTCGCATCAGGATGCGATCGCGAAGGGCATGAAGTGGCGCGAGGAGAAGGAGTGCGTGCACTGGTCCGTTCCGTATCTGCCGATCGATCCGAAGGATATCGGAAGAGAATACGAGGGCGATATCATCCGCATTAACAGCCAGTCTGGCAAAGGCGGCATCGGGTACTTGCTGCAGCAGAAGTACGGCTTGGATCTGCCGCCGCTCATGCGCGAGAATTTCGGCTATTGCGTGAAAAATGTGTCCGATCAGAAGCAGCAAGAACTGCTGGTGGAGGAAATCTACGATATTTTCTTGAACACTTATGTCAACTTGAAGTCGCCGGTCGAGTTCGTGAAGTACCGTTATACGGACGATGATGACTTCAAGACCGTCGTCACGATCAAGAGCGACGGCGACGCTGCGATAGATATCTCAGGAGCGGGCAACGGCCGCCTGGATGCGATCAGCAATGCGCTTCAGGCAGAGCTTGACATTACCTATTCCGATCTGGTCTACAAGGAGCATGCGCTGGAACGCGGCTCCAAGTCGCAGGCGGTATCTTATATCGGCGTTACGGCAGCAGACGGCGTCGTCTATTGGGGCTGCGGCACCGATGTCGATATTATGACTTCATCCGTGAAGGCGCTGTTCAGCGCTGTCAACAATCTGCTGCGCGCCAAGGGTTAATTGGCTCGGCAAGACATATGCTGGCTTAGTATGAACGTGTTGAGAGTCATTGATCGCGAAAACCTCGTCTTCGTCAGAGCGAAGCGAGGTTCTTTCGCGTGCTATTCATGCGACGGGAATAGTGCAGGTGACCTACACTGGAGCGCCGAAAAGGTGCGAGCGAGCCGGACGAGAATAGTAAAGGGACGCCATCCCAATCTACGTTATATCGTCCATTGCGAATGGGCGATGGCTACAATGAACCATCCACCGTTATACTCCTCCAGCACCAGAATCAAGCTTTCCCAATCCATTCCTTCGAATTCCTCGTTGAATCCGCTGAAGTAGTAATCGACCAGATAACTGTCGGGATATACGTCCTTTATGTTGGGAATTGAGTTGCCGCTTCCTTTAATTTCGTCCCAGCCGATTTCTTCCGCGTTCATGAAGTCTTGGTTATAGACGAACTTCTCATAATATTGCTTGAAGGTCAGCTCGATCGGATCGCCTATTCCGTCGTATTCGCCCCACCCATACTCCGTCGCGTCCTCCATATCCGGTAGTTCTTCGCGCTGGAACACTTGTGCGGTGTCCGTGTCGATATGGACATATGGCGAGAAGAGCAGTCCCTTCTCCGGATGAATGTACGATTGGAGAGTGACCAGATCACTCTCCTTCAGCGCCGCTATTAATGCTGCGGCCGCTTCTTCCGAAGTGGCTGCGACTTGCGGCTCTTCAGTTGTCGTGACCGGCTCCTGGGTAGAGGCTGGCGGAGCGGGCGTTGCTGTTGCGGCAGGAGTCGAGGGGCTCTCCGACTGTGCCCCTTGTTCGTCATTTCCGTTTGCATTGGAGCAGCCGGCAGCCAGTATTAGTGTTGAGAGTGCTATAACAAGCCATTTTTTCATTATGAATCCTCCTCGTATAAGTGTACGTATTAGATTAGACGTCGTTTTTACTGTGAAAGGTTGCAGGCCGATCGCCCGAACTGGTTAGCGATGGCTGTCACAGTGCGATTATCGGCTCAGAACAAGAGAGTTGGCCGGATATAGCTATTATAACTGTTTTGCTGTAGTATCGAACTAAGAAAGAAAGAGATAATCGTAATCCGTTGCAGATTCCTGGGGGAGGACGCCAGCATGCAGAAGTGGAGAGAAGCGGAAGAAGCGCTGGACAACATCAAGGTAGAGGGCAATGACCGGAATGAAGAGGTTCATATAACGGGTTATGCGGATGGGCTTCACTGTATCGGTGTAGGAACGGACGCCGCTGTGTTCGTGCATGACAAGGCGCCAAACTTAGCTTTCAAATTGTACACAGAAGAAGCGCTGCACAAGAAGAGCAGGGAACGGGAAGTATATAAGCGGCTGGAAGGCATCCCATATTTCCCTATCTGCTACGGTGAAGGGCGGAACTACTTGGTTATCAGCTATGAGCCGGGACCGACGCTATTGGATTGTCTGCTGCAAGGCATCGTGGTGCCAGAGCAGGTTATGCGGGACGTTGAGGAAGCCAGAAGACTCGTACGTGAACGGGGATTGAATCCAAGGGACATACATCTGAAAAACGTGATTATTCAGGACGGACGAGCAAAGGTATTGGACGTGTCGGAATATGCTCTGGAAGGCGATGACAAGCGATGGGAGCATCTGGTATGGGCGTACGAGACGTTTTATTCCAGCATTGCGGGCAAGAAGCTGCCATTTTGGCTTGTTGATTCCATTAGAAACGGTTATAACAAGCTCGATGAAGCAGGCTCCGGTCTGGAGGAATTCGCTGGACGCATCAGCGCGCTGTTTTCCCGTTTTCTGAAGTGAGCAAGGCAGGAGAAAATTATTGAACATCGGTGGACATGGTGCTACAATGATGTCGGAAATCGATTTCCAGCAGAGAGGAATATTGGCTCAAGCCGGCGATATCCGCAGCCAATCAAATTCGCATAATCAAGGAGAAGACGGGATGAAGGTAACGATTAAGGATATTGCCAAAAGAGCAGGAGTGACGTACGGGACAGTTTCGAGGGCGTTGAATGGGGATCCCCGTGTTAGATTGGCAACTCGTGAGAAAATTGCCGCACTCGCGGAAGAGATGAATTATATTCCCAATTTGGCAGCAAAGCGGTTAACGGAACGCTTGTCTTCCTGCATCGGTTTCGTATGCCCAGAGCTCCATGGCTATTTCATCTCGCACTTATGTAAGGGGTTACAGAAGGAGGCGGATAAGAGAGAATTTTCATTGCTTACTTCATCGACCGATGCGGAATCGGCGCTGCGCGTGCTGACAGAACACTTTGTAGATCGAATTTTGCTATGGGCAGTGCCTGAGTGGGTTCCGACGGAACGGTTTTATAGAGCGGTCTCTCATGTGCGCGGCCAGTTTGTCGTTGTGGGCGGAGCTAATATTGATGGTGTGCATCGGATCTCAATTGACAGGAAAGATGCGATATACAAGGCCGTACATCATCTTGCAGCGTCGGGGCATAACCGGATTATGTTCATTGGAGACGAGACAGACAAGCTGACGGGCTTTACATTGGGACTGCTGGATTTTCAGATGCAATACCGTCCGGAATGGATTATTACAACTGCCAGGCATGATGCTGGAACAATTGCAGAACGTCTGGACAGACTACTCCATATTCCATCGCTTGAGCGTCCAACAGCATTGGTTGTGGACAGCCATGGGTTCTTGCTTCAAGTGCTGCATGTCATTCGCAATCGCGGTCTGAAAGTTCCGCAAGACCTGTCACTTATCGTATACGACAATATACCGGAGATGGAGCAATTGTATGATGTTCCACTAACGTCGGTAGGGCCGGATATCAAAGATTTGGTCATGCGGTCAATGGATCTATTGACCGATGACAGCCTACTTCTTCCAGGTGCCGAATGGCAGGAGGTAGGAATTGAATCCCGAATAACCGAGAGAGCATCGGTGCGCAAGATTTAATCGTATTCGGTATCGCAAGGGCTTGACCCAGCAGCAGTATTGCTGCTGGGTCAAGCCCTTGTGTTATTTCGTCAAATATACGAGTAGAATACAAACGTTTGTATTTCGTAAGAACCTATTATTCACAAGCAATAAGTCATATTTGTTAACAGAAATTTAAAATGTATGTTGCAATTATTTTTAGATTACGTTACTATGAGAAAGAACAACTTGTTCTCGCTTGAAAAGAAATCGATTTCTGAAGGAGGGGAAACATGTTGAAACAATGTGTTATGGTAAAGGGAATCTGGAGAATATTGCCGAAACCGCAAAAACGCAGTCATCTACAATAATACTGCCTGTTTGGGGAGGTTTTATGTTGCGGAGAAACAATTCGCCTCAGAAGTGAAAGCGCTTCATTTTCAGAAAGCTTAATCATCGGTCTGAAAAAGGTGTCATAACGATTTCAATCCGCTCATTGCTAGAAGCTGTTAGTCCAAGAACATGGAAATCGATTGCAGGTATTAAACTTTGAATGTAACCGATTTCTTGATTTGATACAACTTATTCAATGAAAAGGGAGTTGGTATGTTTTGAAAAAGCGGTCTGCTATATGGATTATGATGTTAGCGTTGGTTCTGGTATTCACAGCATGTTCTTCTGGCGGAGGCGGTTCTAATAATCCCCCACCCGCTTCACCGGGGAATGATTCTTCTGCTCCGTCGGAGGAGCCTCAGAAGCAAATGTCGTTAACGATTGGTCTACCGGGCAGTTATGAAGTGACAAAGAAAGAGATCATTGACAAGTTCATTGAAACGCATCCGCATATTACAGTAAAGATTGAAGATGCCCCTTGGGGAGATTTTACGTCCAAGATCGCTACGCAAATTGCGGGAAACACGATGCCGGATGTATGGTTTCAAGAAAATGCAACCATTCTGGGCTATGGCAAACGCGGGGTCGCTGAAGATTTGAAGCCTTATATTGAGCGTGATCTGAATGCTTCTGAGTATGTCGATGCTTTATTCTCGGCAGAGACGTCTGATGGCCAAGTGTGGGGAATTCCTCACGGCATCAACTCAGTGGCACTGGCTTACAATAAGAGTGTATTCGAAGCGGCCAATGTTGACTTGCCGACAGATGATTGGACATATGCGGATTTGATAGAAGCAGCGAAGAAGCTGACGATCAAAGAAGGCGATAATGTGAAACAATATGGTTTTATCGCATCTACAGCTATTGCAACGGGCTGGTTCCCGTGGATCAAGCAAGCAGGCGGTATGGTTCTTGATGATAGCAAAACCAAATCGATGCTTGATGATCCGAAAACAGCTGAAGGATTGGAGCAATTGCGTCAAGGCATTGTAGAAGGCTATTTCACAAATAATGATTATTTGAAAGCCAATGGCGGTACAAGAGAAGTGTTTGCAACTGGCAAAGCGGCTTTGTACATGATGCAGTACAGTGAACAAGTGCTTATTAACTCTAGTTTCCCGGATACCGATTGGGATGTAGTGAAAGCCCCGAAAGCTGTAGATGGCAAACGTTATGTGCCGTTTGTAACCAATTCCTGGCTTGTTTCATCCAGAGCATCGGATGACAGCAAGGAAGCGGCATGGCAATTTTTGAAGTTCTATCTGGGTGATGAAGCGCAAACTATGCTTGCTGAAAGCGGTTCGTCACTGCCGGTAAAGCAATCCGCTTATACTGTTTTCGACAACAGCACGACTAAACCGTTGAATAAGAAAGGCTTCACGGAAGGTGTGGCCGAGGCTGGTGTAACGCTGGATGAGAACGCTAGCTGGGCAGAATGGAGATTGCTTGTCCAGCAAGAAGTGAACGAGGCGATCGTACACGGAAATAAGAGTATAGAAGATGCTTTGGCAGCCGCTCATAAGAGTGTGCAGCAAGTATTGGATGAAAATCAATAATTAATCGTTCCTATCATGTTGAAAGGTGCAGCCTCGCTGGGACTAGCACCTTTCAACGCATAGAAAGGCAGGTCTTTCATGCGCAAGCAAAATTACTGGGGTTATCTATTTACGCTGCCGTTTGTCATTAATGTTGTTGTGTTCCTGATCTTCCCTGTTGCTTTCTCGGCCTATATTTCATTTACACAGTATGATTTGTTTAATGCTCCGAAGTGGGTGGGGTTAACGAACTGGATCAACATCTTTAATAAGGATGAGTTCAGAATTTCTATGCGCAATGTTTTTGCTTTTGCGCTTATTTTTGTACCTTTGCAAACCTTAATTGCTTTTCTAATCGCATTTCTATTGAACCAGGCGATTCGTGCCAAATCACTATTTCGACTTTTCTATTTTATGCCTGTTGTGACACCGTGGCTTGCAGGGGGTGTTGTTTGGGCCTGGATGTTTAACCATCAATATGGTGTGATCAACTGGTTTCTCGGTCTTTTGAATATGGATCCTGTCCGCTGGATAGACAATAAGTCGTGGATTGTCGTGATTGCCAGTGTTGCCATTGTGAATGTGTGGAAAGGTGTAGGACAATCGATGATTATTTTGCTGGCGGGCATGCAGAATGTTCCCAAGGAAGTGTTGGAAGCAGGTCAGATCGATGGCGCATCCGGCTGGAAGCAGCTTACGCATATTGTTTTCCCGATTGTGACGCCAATGGTTTATATGGTTGTCATTTTATCTACGATATCTGCATTTCAGGCATTTGATGTATTCCTTGGTTTATTCGGAGGTATTCAAGTAGGCCTTCCGCCACAGAGTGTGGTGCCAAATCTGGTTGTTTATCGAGACTCGTTCGTCCTATTCAAGATGGGGCCTGCATCAGCAATGGCCTGGATATTATTCTTTGTTATTCTTACTGTGACATTATTCCAGCGTTACTTTGAGAAAAGGTGGGTGCATTATGACTAGGACGACTCCCCTGCCGATTAAAATAATGATTTACCTGTTTTTAATTGTTGGTGCATTTATTATGTTTTTTCCTTTCGTTTGGATGGTTTCAACATCGTTGAAAACAACAGGTGCAGTGGCAGCGATGCCGCCCCAACTCATTCCTGATCCCATTGATTTCGGTAACTTTGTAGAAGTATGGAATAAAGTAGATTTTGCGCGATACACGTTTAACAGTTTTTTTATTGTTACTTTGGATATGGTCGGGGCATTGTTGTCCTGTGCGGTGGTAGCTTTCGGCTTAGCCATGTTCGAGTTCAAAGGTCGCACTCTTATCTTCATTACAATGTTGGCGACTTTGATGATTCCAGGTCAAGTGACTATGATTCCAACCTATTTCATCTGGAAACAGTTCGGCATGCTGAACACGTATTCCCCCCTCATTATTCCCAGCTTTCTGGGGGGCGCATTCGGCATTTTCCTGATGCATCAATATATCAAGTCGCTGCCCAAGGAGCTTTACGAGTCGGCTGTCATAGACGGTTGCAGCCCGCCGGGCATATTCGCCAGAATTTACTTGCCGCTATGCAAACCGGCGCTTGCGGCGCTCGGCGTATTTACCTTCATGGGCGCCTGGAATAATACGCTGGGACCGCTCATCTACTTGCAATCGAAAGAGTTATATACGCTGCCGCTTGGGATATTGTATTTGAAATCAGAAAATGTAAATCAGGCGTTGCTTATGGCGGGGGCGGTCATTACTACGCTGCCAGTGGTCGTTATATATCTAGTTGCGCAAAAGCAGTTCGTGCAAGGAATCGCATCTACAGGCATGAAGGGCTAAGGAGAGATCAACGATGACGAAAAAAAAATATGTGCTTGTCGGCGCCGGCGGAAGAGCATTATATATGTTCGCCAAACCGATGGCGACAGAATTACAGGATGATGTGGATTTCAGAGGTGTGTTTGATCCCAATCAGACGCGAGCCAAGCTGTTGAGCGAAGAATGTGGTGGGGTGCCGGTCTATGCAGATTTTCATGGAATGCTTGCTGAGGTGGAGCCGGATGTCGTTGTGGTGGCCAGTGCGGACTATACGCATCATGACTATATTATTGAATCGCTTGAGGCGGGATGTGATGTCATATCCGAGAAGCCGATGACAATTGACGAAGAGAAGACGCGAGCCATTCTTGAAGCTGAGCGGAGGAGCGGCAAGAAAATAACAGTGACGTTTAACTTGCGATTCGCGCCTTATTTTGCCAAAGTGAAAGAATTGATTCTGGCCGGAACGATTGGTGACGTCTATCATATTCAGTTTGAATGGTTCCTTGACCGCGATCATGGCGCCGATTACTTCAGAAGATGGCATTCGGAGATGAAGAATAGCGGCGGTTTGCTAGTACATAAATCGACGCATCATTTTGATATTATCAGTTGGTGGCTGGCTAGCAGACCTAAGCAATTACAGGCATTCGGCTCCCGGAACGTATATGGTAATCAAGGCAAACCCAGGGGCGAGCGATGCATGACTTGCGATTACACAACAAGTTGCGAGTTCTATAAAGATATTACGAAAGATCGCTTCATGGCTGATTATTATGTAGGCGCTGAACATGAAGATGGTTACTGGAGAGACCGCTGCCTGTTCGATGAGCGTATTGATATTTACGACACGATGAGTGTCAATCTGGAATACGAGAGCGGGGCATTGCTCAATTATTCATTAGTTGCCTACAGTCCGTATGAAGGTTGGAAAGCGGCTATTAATGGAAGCAAGGGAAGGCTGGAGGTAGGCAATGTATATCGCAGCGCTGATATGAGCGCAGTTGATTCCAGTACAATTACATACCATAGGCTGGATGGTACTACAGAGCTTATTAAAGTACCCACGCAAAATGGTGGGCATGGCGGCGGCGATGAGAAGCTGCGCAGGGCGATATTCACAGGTGGTGTCGAAGATCCACTTGGTCAGCAGGCAGATAGTCTGGCGGGGGCGGACTCTTGCTTGATCGGGGCAATTGCTAATTGTTCGATTAAGGAAGGGAAATTGCTTCAAGTGCCTGATTTGCGGTCAATAGGAAAGGCGGAATTACAATGAAACCAGTTACAATTGCATTGATTGGCGCGGGTCTCAGAGGAATCAGATATGGTGAATACGCTAACAAGCAACCGCATGAGATGAAGATCGTGTCTGTTGCAGAACCGGATGACTTCAAACGCAATCGAGCAAAAGAAGCATTCGGCATTCCGGAGGAGAAGTGTTTCAAAAGCTGGGATGAGCTGTTCGCTGCCGGCAAGCAATCAGATGCTGTGTTTATTTGTACACGGGATCAGGATCATTATGTTCCGGCAATGAAGGCATTGGAGTCCGGATATCACGTGATGCTGGAAAAGCCGATGTCGCCAAGCTGGAAAGAATGTATTGAGCTGGAGAGGATGGCGGAAAAGCATAATCGCATTCTAACGATTTGTCATGTGCTGCGCTACGCCCCTTTCTTCCGGACCATCAAGCAATTACTGGATGAAGGGCGAATCGGTCGTTTGATGTCCATTCAACACAATGAGAATGTTGGCTACTGGCATCAGGCGCATAGCTTTGTGCGCGGTTATTTCAATCGTGCAGATAGATCCAGTCCGATGATTCTGGCTAAATCCTGTCATGATATGGATATTATTCAATGGTTCGCGGGTGGCAGATGCGTGAGCGTAGCGTCTTATGGGCATTTATCTTATTTCAACAAGAAGAATGCGCCTGAGGGAGCGCCTGAATACTGTATCGATGGTTGCCCGGTTGCCGATTCTTGCGTATATTATGCGCCAGATACGTATATGATCGACAATGGCGGGTGGAAAGCGGAAGCAGCAAGTACAGATCCCAGCTTTGAAGCTCGGTATAAGGCGATGAAAGAAGGTCCTTTCGGTCGTTGTGTGTTCCAAAGCGATAATGATGTGGTTGACCATCAAGTAGTGGTTATGGATTTTGATAATGAAGTTACAGTGGCATTTACAATGAGTGCCTTCACAGAGAAGACTAGCCGTACGCTGAAGCTAATGGGAACGACTGGTGAGATCCGTGCGACGATGGAGACCAATGAAATTGAAGTTCGTCCTTTCGGTGCGGGACGAACCGAACGGATAAAGCTTGAAGAAGCTGCAGGGCACGTCGGTCATGGAGGCGGTGATGGACGTCTTGTGCAGGACTTTGCACGAACTGTTCATGCCATGGAAGCGGGAATGGGAGCGAGTGTGAGCCAGACATCGGCCAAAGAATCGGTGCAGAGTCACCTTATGGCATTTGCTGCTGAACGTTCCAGAGCAGAAAATAGAATGGTACAACTAGAAGAACTTTATTCGGAAGGGCAATCGTGATCCCAATTGAAAATAGCTCCTGCCCGGCAGAACATTCTGCCGGGCAGGAGCTTCTTGTTGGTGCGCCACGCATGGCGCGTAGCTAGGCGGTGAAAGTCCGCTATGGGGGCTTGCAGTTGCCAACCATTAGCCAAGAGCAAGGGTGTCCATCGCGAGGTGGAA
>NZ_JBHTJZ010000060.1:0-20619 GCF_042675905.1 Paenibacillus chungangensis
CAAGATGTGCTCCTCTCTCTTTCGCTAGTGTACAGGATCTGTCGATCCTGTACACTAGCGAATCTCATGGGTCTATCTTATATCGCTAAAGAGAAATTCTTCGATCAAGTGAACCATGACAGACTGATGGCAAGACTTGCGGAGAAAGTGAAAGACAAAACGATCTTAAAGCTGATTCGTAAATACCTGCAGTCTGGAGCAATGATCAATGGAGTGGTGATGGACACTGTTCAAGGAGCCCCGCAGGGTGGACTATGCAAAGCTTTGCATAGTCCACCTTATGCAAAGAAAAGCACTATGCAAAGTAAAGCTCAAAAAGCCCGTCAATATGGGATTGTGGCTGCATTTACTTTGCATAGTATTCTAATCTACAGTTCCGAAAGCCAAGAAAGTAATGCCTGATCTTGGTTCCAGTCTGGCAAGTTGTTATCTATGAGATCAGGATAGGCTTGTTCAATCGCTTTTCGCTTTGTCTCCGTATCGGTTCTGGCATAGACCTCCGTGGTCTTCAGGTCCACATGACCGAGGAAGTCACGAATGTAGAAGAGATTGACGCCCGCTTGCAGAAGATGCATGGCCTTGGAGTGCCGGAGCATGTGAGGCCGTACTTTCGGCGGTACAATCGTAGATAGTTGTCTAGCCGTTGCTGCGTATTTAGCAAGGATGTGAGCAACACCTTCCTTCGTTAGTTTGTTTCGCTGGTTGTTTGTAAACAAGGGATATTCGTTCTTTGACGGACTATCTAGCTTCTGCTCAAGCTTGTATCGTTGTAATACATGCACCGTGTTTTTCATCAGCGGAACACGCCGGGTCTTGTTGCCTTTTCCCGTCAGTTGAATGACGGCAGGCGTATCTAGAAACACATCGCCGACTCGAAGATCGATGAGTTCTTGGACTCTAGCACCGGTATCGTACAAGACACTAAGCAAGGCCAGATCTCGCCGGCCCTTCAAACTGTTTCGGTCCGGCTGTGCCAGTAACAGTTGCATCGCCTCCGGCGACAAATGCTCGACCACCGCTTTGGGAGTCTTCTTCATCGGAATGGCCATCGCTTTTTGAAGAGGTAAGAGACCAGCTGGCTCTTCATACTGTACGTAGCGTAAGAACGAATGAATGGCAGTAAGACGCAGATTTCTTGTTGAGATGCTGCACTTTCTTTCGGACTCTAACCAGTCCAGAAACCCTGTAATCAAATCGGCTGTAAACTTGGCCAGGGTGAGCCGTTCCGCCGGAATTTGCTTCACATCCTGGCAGTATCGGAGGAGAAGCTTGAAGGTGTCCCGGTAGGAATAAATCGTGTTTTTACTGACGTTTTTTTGCGACGTCAAATAGGTCGAGAGGAAGGCCGTCAAATGTTCAGCAAAATCAGTAGGCTTCATCGGCAGCACGTTCCAATGATGGAATAATGTCAGGGTATCGCCCTTCCAGTTTCAGCGTAAGGTCAGGGAACACATCCGCTGTCAGTCTCAGGTAGTAGGCGGTTTCCGCAAATGAATCGTGACCCAAGTACGTTTTCAGAATGGGCAGATAAGCAGCCAAGTCTTTCCCCTGACGGACCCATTTTTTCAAGCAGTGACAAGCGTATGTGTGGCGGAAATCATGAATTCTTGGTCCTTTGCCTCTACCGCCGTGTGAAATGCCCGCTCGCCAAAGAAAACGTCGAAAGTTACTGTAAGCGTTCGTCAGAGTCATTGGTTTACCACCCAATGCTGGAAAGAATGTATCCGTATCTTTTGGGAAGGAATGCACTTCTCTGAAGTAACTGCGGCATCGTTCGGCGAGTTCATCTGACATAGGAACCAACCGACTGTTGTCTTTTTTGGAATGGTGCACCGAAAGAATGCCTTGCTTCAAGTCCACATCGCCTACAGTCAGTAGCCTGGCTTCAGAAACGCGTAACCCGCAGGTATAGATCATTCGGAAAAACAAAGGCATGATCAAATGCCGGTAAGGGCATTCGGAACAATAGCGGCATCGATCCGTTTCAGCGAAAAAACGTTGGAGCTTGTCGATCGAATAAATGTACGGCACGTAAGGCGTTTCCGCAGGATAATATCGTTTGGGAATGACATAAGCGGCCACTCCTACTTGGTCCAGATAGATACCGAATTGACGGATGATCGATGTGCGGGAGAGTTGGTTGGCCCTTGTCTCATGCATTTTTTTACCGCACCAATCCAAGACAATTTCTTTGGTAAGCGTCGTGGCCTCCGGGTATTTCTCCTGCGTAAATCGATCAAACCGTTCCAAATGAGCAGCGTCGGTTTCGTATTTGTATCCGACAGACTGCTTCAGGGCGACATGGCGAACAATGTGATCCTTAAACGGTCCTGTATATCGATCGTTATTCATGGCTGTTCACCTCGTCCAAGTGAAGCGAGCATGCCCTCAGTTTTTCGATGTCGACCTTCAGGTAAACAGAGGTTGAATCGGGGTCGACATGACCGAGTATGTCTGAGATGGTAGAAAGCGGCGTGTCTTGTTCCAAGAGCCTGCTGGCCATCGTGTGCCGGAGCGAGTGCATGCCGCGGCGCTTTTTTAACGTCGGCAAATGTGCCAATTCCATGTACCGTTTAATCAATTGATTGAGATGGTCGTCTTCGGAGAAGGGACCAAATGGCGCCATGTGCCGGACAAACAGAACAGGGGTGTCGACTTTTGGACGGCCATATTTCAGGTAATCGATCACAGCCCAACCGACCTCCGGCGTCAGCGGTAAAGAAAGCGGCTGTCTGGTCTTCGACTGGATAAAGGTCAGTTTCTTCGCTTCCCAATGGAAATCCGTCATCTGCAGATGCTTAATATCGGTGCAACGCATGCCTAATCGACAAGCCAACAGAATGATGGCGTAATCCCGCTTTCCTTTCGGATTTCCTCGATCAATGGCGGCGATCAATTTTTGTAATTCCTCCGCTGTCCATACGGAAGGAATGCGCGTCTGCTTTCTGGCTTGTACCATCGGCATTTTTGCTGCGAAATCGATTTGGATGACTTCTGTTTCCAGAAGGAACCGGAAAAAGCTACGTAGAGCGCAAATCACTTGCTCCACCGTCTTGTAGGTGTAGCCAGCCAAAGTTTTGAGGTAGTTATGGATTAGGTTAAGGTGAATCTCCTTACAATCCGTAACTTTCTGCGAAACCAAATAATCCATGAACCGCGCTGATTGCTTGACATAATGATCAGTTGTAACGCGTGAGTACGACTTGCGCGTGCAATATTGCTTAAAGTGATCGTTTGTGTCAATGAAATAGGAATCAGTCAGGATTTCCTTATGCTTGTAGTAGCGGCGTAATACGGTGTGGTGCAACTGAAAGTCACCGATCATTCGAATGATGCGCAGCTCCTGCGTTTCCGCTTGCGCCAAGGTTCGATCGAAGTCTTTCTCGAAGATCTGGAAGTGCTTCTCGACGAACGCAATGCCCATTTGCTCGGAGTAGTGGGATTCTCCACGTTCGATTGCAAATTGAAGCAGCATTTGCCAACGCCTGCGGTAAAACTTCATAGATCCCTCGGTATAGCCTAACCGCAACATCTCTTGATCCAAATCCCGAATCAGTTCTTCCAAGGTTTGCTTTTGCATGGTGTATGCCTCCTAAAATGATAGTTGAGCGCGATGCTCGTACCATCATCTTCGGATACTATGCAAAGTAAATCACTACTGATCGTTGTAGCCGCGGGCTTTTTCACCGATTACTTTGCATAGTAGCTTTCTTTGCATAAGGTGGACCGTTAAGTCCGCTATTATCGAATATTGTCCTAGATGAATTTGATAAGGAATTGGAAAGCCGCGGTCATAGATTCGTCCGCTATGCGGACGACTGTAACATTTACGTGAAAACACGTAAAGCCGGTGAACGAGTGAAGAAATCCATTACAACTTTCATTGAAATAAACCTCAAGTTGAAAGTCAACCAAGAGAAAAGCGCGGTAGACCGTCCATGGAAACGAAAGTTCCTTGGATTCAGCTTTACATGGAATAGAGAGCCGAAAGTTCGAGTTGCTCCGCAAAGTCTAAAGAAGGTGAAAGCGAAAATTCGGGAGATTACATCGCGGAAACGCCCACTTTCTATGGAACAGCGGATTAAAGAACTCAACCGATATCTGACTGGGTGGTGTGGATACTTTGCTCTAGCAGACACACCCAGCATCTTTCAAGGACTTGACGAGTGGACACGAAGACGACTTCGCATGTGTCTTTGGAAACAATGGAAGAAACCCAAGACCAAAGTTAAAAGGCTTATATCCTTAGGAGTTCCTAAAGATAAAGCCTTTGAATGGGGGAATACTCGGAAGGGATATTGGCGTATAGCTTGCAGTCCGATTCTTCACAGATCGTTAGGCAACCAATACTGGAAATCTAACGGCTTGAAGAGTTTAACGGACAGATACAAATTCTTACGGAATATTTCGTGAACCGACGTATACCGAACGGTACGTACGGTGGTGTGAGAGGTCGGGGGTTAGTCACCCTCTCCTACTCGATTGGAAGCCGCCGGCGTTTTCATTGCTGGTGTAATGTGCAAATTTGTCGTATTGATGCCGGAGTATTGTGTAAATCTTTTCGAAAACAGCTTATTTGTTGCCGGCTGAATTTGCAAATCCTCTGCCGATTTATTTTGCAAAGTCACAGTTAGGGTAAAACGTTCGATTCGATTAATTCCGATACCTTTCGTAGAGCATGACGAAGGGCGGAGACGGGAGATGCTGAAGATGAGTCAAGTCGAAACGATAAAAGATTTACAGGCGAAGGGGCTGGGGCCGGTGGCTATCGCCGAACGTCTGAAATACTCACGAAAGACGGTTAGCAAATACATGGCGGAAGACGGATTTCAAGAGAAGCCCAAAGCAAAGAAAGAAGAGTTGCCCTCCAAGCTGGATCCATTCAAGCTGCTGATCCAGCAGTGGTTAGAGGAAGATCGAAAGAATCGGTACAAACAGCGCCACACCGCGATGCGAATCCACAAGCGGTTGACCGCTGAGTGTGTAGGCTATGATGCATCGTATCCGCTCGTTCAGCGCTATGTGAAGAGCCTCCGAGAACATCACTACCAGGAAGGTACACTCGAGTTGGACTGGCAGCCAGGCGAAGCACAAGTGGACTTCGGCGAAGCAGATTTCTACGATGCTAGCGGCGAGAAGCGGGTGTACAAGTTCCTCTGCGTTAGCTTCCCCTACAGCAATGCCGGTTACGTTCAGCTCTTCGGCGGAGAAACGGCAGAATGCGTCGCCCATGGACTGCAAGACTTGTTCCATCGCATCGGAGGCGTTCCGACGCGTCTCATCTTCGATAACGCTAGTGGCGTAGGCCGACGCGTCAGCGAGAATGTGCGGATGGCGGAGGTATTCCTGCGCTTTAAGGCGCACTACGGTTTCCAGATTACGTTTTGCAATCCCTACTCTGGTCACGAGAAAGGCAACGTGGAGAACAAGGTCGGCTACATGAGGCGCAATCTATTTGTCCCCTTGCCCACCGTTACCGACGTGCAAGCCTTCAACCGCGAGCTGCTGAGTCGCTGCGAAACCGACTGGCAACGTGAGCACTACAAGAAAGGTGTTTCCATAGCCAGACTCTTTGAAAATGACAAGAAGACGTTCCTCTACTTGCCGCGGTCACCCTTTGCCGCATGCCGCTATACACGTGTAAAGACCGACGGCTACGGTAAGTTCTTGATTGACGGTAAGCACTTCTATTCGTCCTCGCCGGAATGGGCAGGACGGGAACTGGTCGTGCGGATCGGCGCTCACACGGTCGAGCCACTGGCGCCCAGTGGCGATGCCATTAGCACGCATATTCGCATGTTCGGAAAGCAGCGCACAGACAGCGTCGATGTACGGACGACGCTTAGCCGCCTGCTGCAGAGCCCTGGAGCCTGGCGGAACAGCCTGATACGCAAAGCCCTTCCGGATCGCCTTCGTGCTGAGATGGACTTGCTCGACCGCACCGGACTAAAGGAGGCCCTAAGCACGATGAACGATTTGTCTGGGAGGTACGACTTCGAGACGGCCATCCAGGCAATGGAGCAAGCGTCGGAGCTCGGACGGCTGACGAGTGCGAACAGCATTGTACTTGCAGCCAGACTTTCTACATTCGAGCCTGAGGAAAGCAGCACTGTCAATTTGGATATGTACGACCGTTTGTTAGAGCCTGTGGGAGGTACACTGCAATGAGCCTGACCCGTGAACGAGAGACGCTTCGTAGTGAAATCTCCGCCTTTTGCAAGAAGCTCGTGCTCAGCCAGCGTGCGGTGACGCTATGCGAAACGGAAGCTACGCCCAAGCAGGAGGAATTTCTGCACCGCGTGCTCGCCGAAGAAATGGAAAGCCGGGAACGCAGCCGCCGCAGCCGGCTCATGAGCCGTGCCGGGTTCCCAGTCTACAAAACGCTCGACGGCTATGACCGACATGGAGTCAAGCTGCCGACGTCGCTACTATGGAGCGATTTGACAGAGGGCACTTTCATTCAAGGCCGTCGCAATCTTGTACTCTATGGTCCGGTCGGCACGGGGAATTATCGAAAGAATTTGGTTATGGAAAGATTTTCAGTAGAGCCTTAGAATCATGGTTAGGCATATCCGAAAATCTTTCCATAATAATTATGATCGGCAAAGATTCTTCAGCCATTGCAGAATATCCGTGTTTTCCTCCCACGCTGGAGCATTCTGGCTGTTTACTTGGGGATATGCAGCTTCCAAAGCCTTTCTTTTAAGCTCAGTATCAAACTTCAAATATATCTCAGTTGTAGTCACACTAACATGCCCCAACAAATCGCGGATATATATCAGATTGACACCAGATTCCAACAGATGTAGAGCCTTTGAATGCTTCAGCATGTGCGGATGCAGCTTTTTCGGAAGAACCTCGTCAAGATATCTGAGTTTTACTTGCTTGAAATATTTATCAAGGATGTACGTAATGCCGGGTCTAGTAAACGCTTGGTATCTGCTATTGTGAAACAGTGGACTTTGCTGCCGCCCGTTCTCAAGAAGATGGTTTTCAGTCATGTAGTTTTCAAGAATGCTTCGAGTCTTAGCCATAATCGGAATGTTTCTTTTCTTGTTGCCTTTTCCCGTCAAAGTGATCGTTGCAGGTTGGGCCAACCTCACTTCACAGACCTTTAGATCGATCAATTCCTGTACTCTCGCGCCAGCATCGTAGAGAACCACCATTAATGCCAAGTCGCGGCGTCCTCTTCTCGTGGAAGTATCAGGTTGTTCGAACAAATAAGCCAATTGATCCATAGAGAGATGTGCTATCGTCTGTTGTTGCTTCTTCTTAAATGGAATGCCTAGAATCTTTTGGCTCTCAAATAAGATTTCTGGATTCTCGCTCTGAGCATATCTGAAGAAACTGTGAATGGCGGCTAACCGCTGGTTCCGGGTGCTGACACTCACATTCCTAGAAGATTCGAGCCAGTGTAAAAAATCCTTAACGCTCAGTGTGGTCACAGAACCGAACGAAATCTTATCCGGCCTGACCTGTTTTTCCTCTTGCATGAACTTAAGATACTGCTTGAAGGTATCGCGATAGGATTTAATCGTATTGGGACTGACGTTTCGCTGTCTGGGCAGAAAATCTGTCAGATACCGAGTAAGCGTCTTCGCAAAATCAGTCTGCTTCATACGGTTTCACCTCCGGAATGATGTACGAGCAGCATTCTTCGACCTTACGTGTTATGTCGGGATACAAATCAGCAGTCAGTCGTAAATATCTTTGGCTGCCACGCATATCTTCATGACCGAGATAGGCTGAAAGATAAGGAAGGCAGTTGTTTAGATCCTTCCCGTCAACAACCCACTTTTTTAAGCAATTTACGGCGAAGGTATGCCGAAAATCGTGAATACGGGGGCCTTTTCCCCTCCCTAAATGTGAAATTCTCGCTTTCCGCAGCACATCTCTAAAGAGCTGGTACAGGGTTGCCTCGGAATAATGTCCGCCATATGGAGAAGGAAAGAAGTATGGGTTCGCGGATTTTCCAACGTGGACAGTTTTACAATATTTCCGGCATCGCTCCGTGAGACTTTTCGACATAGGCAACATTCGCTCTTTATTGAACTTGGTATTTCGAATGTACAAGGAACCTTTGTTCAGATCAACATCCTCGCAGGTCAGTTGCATTGCCTCGGAAATCCGGAGACCACAGCCGTAAAGTATACGCATTAATAGCGGCAAGACCATATGTCGAATGGGTGCGCAATTGTTCGACGGATAGTTGTCGCACACCTCAAAAATCCGTTTCATCTCATCATTTGAAAATATATAAGGGATGTAAGTATATCTGTTTATGGTGACCATCGCCTTTGGATAAACATACGCTGAATAGCCTAGACGACTCATGTATTCGGCTAATCCCCTCAGCAATGAAATCCTGCCACACTGGGTGGATATGGTCTCATTGGGCCTGCGAGCAGTCCACTCCATCACCAGTTGCTTACTTAGAACTGTTTTTGTCAGGCAATGGCTATGTAAATAGGAGTCAAAACTCTTCAGCAAGTCGGCTCCTTTCCTAAATGCATACCCTACAGCCTGCTTCTCAGCAATGTAGCCTTCAATTGGGACGGACAGAGCACTCTTGTATCGGTGAGCTTCAGACACCCAGCAGGACCTCCTCCGGGTCAAGCGCACAGGCCATCAGCCCTTTCATATCTGTGTGCAGATACACTGAAGTGGACTTCGAGTCTACATGACCTAGAATTTCAGAGATGACGGCAAGTGATGCTCCCTGCTCCAAAAGCGTGCTTGCAAGCGAGTGCCTTAACGAGTGAAGCCCGTGCCGTTTCCCGCGGGGAACAGTAATTCCAGCCAACCGAGTGTATTTTGTAATAATGTTATGAAGATTGGCGTTTTCACCGAAAGCTTCAAAAGGGGCATTCAGACGCACAAACAAAAATGGCGCATCGCACACGGGTCTTGCATGTTGGAGATAATCGATTAATGCCCAGCCGACGTCATGCAGAATGGGATAGGTAACTTCGACCTTTGTTTTTTCCTGCGTGATGGTAATGGTTTTGGAAGTCCAATTTAAATCCGAGAGTTTCAACGCCTTGATGTCACCGGCCCGTATTCCAAGCTTTGCAACAAGAAGAAGGATGGCATAGTCTCGTTTTCCGAGAGGGCCTCCACGATCAATAGCATCAAGCATCCGTTTTACCTCGTCCGACTCCCAAGTGGATGGAACAGAAGGGTAACTGTATTTGTTCTGCTTCGGCACGCTAAGAGACAAGTCTATTTCGATGTATCCGTGCAGGTAGAGGAACCTCAAGAACACTCTTAGAGTAGTCAGTATAGCTGTAATACTTTTTTCATGGTTTGGGGAGATGCTAATGACATACTCGGAGATGATTTCGGGCGTGATTGCGCCTATTTCCATCACTTGGCGCAGGGACAGATAATCCACAAAAAAGAACAGTCGCTGCAGTCTGGTGCGCATTCCTCGCAAGGAGTATTCATTGCTTTCGCATTCCTTTATCGTACGCTGTCAGAGCTTCCTCAAACTGTGGTGGCTTCACATATCCCTTTCGCTTCTTGATCCTGCGAATGACTACCCCATGGAGTTGATAATCGCCGAGAAGCCGGACTGAGCGAATGGCTTCTTTCGCCTTTTTGGGGAAGGCCTCCAGATAGTAATCTGCTGTACAGCCATACTTTTCTTTCAAATATTCCTTACCGAGATTTTCGGAGAAGTAGGGCTCATTCCTGTCTCTCGCAAATGCACAGATCCTTTTGAACGAAGCGCGCAATCCGCATACGGTGTTATAAGCGTAATTCAATCGCTCAAGTTCTTTGATGACCTCCATCGAGAGTACCTCAATCAGTTTTCTTGTTTCCATTGCTTACCTCCAATAGACATGATAATTTCATTGTCTATTTTGAGGTGTTATCGAAAGAAATCAACGAACAATCATTGATATAGTGGATTGTACGCTCATTTCTTTCCATAACTAAATTCTTTCGATAATTCCCCTTATGGAAAGCTTTCCATAATGGCAAGACGCACCTCGCGATTGCGACGGGGCTTCGCGCTTGTGAGCTTGGTATGACCGTGAAATTCTATACTGTGGCAGAGCTCGTTATGCGTCTGGCCGAAGCCAAAAGAGCTGGCACGCTCGAGAGGCTGATGACCGAGATTCAGCGAACACAACTTCTCATTCTGGACGAATGGGGTTACATACCGGTCGACAAGGAAGGTTCGCAGTTGCTCTTCCGCGTTATTGCCGACAGTTATGAGAGCCGCAGCCTCGTCATTACTACCAATCTCGAGTTTTCCAAATGGGGGTCCGTCTTCACTGACGACCAGATGGCCGCGGCCATGATTGACCGACTGGCGCACCACGGCCATCTGCTCGTATTTGAAGGTGAGAGCTACCGAATGAAGCATGCACTGATGAAAGAGCGCTAGGAGGCGAATGCAATGAACCCACAAAGTGAGGCTGTAGAACGGACTGAGATGGAAGCTGCTATTGAGCGTTTGCGAGAAGAAATTCGAAAGCTGAAAGAGGAACGCGATGCACTCGAACAAGGAAATCTAGATCTGTACCGAAAACTTACAACGCCTGATTTTTGATGCCGAGGCCGCTGAAAAATACCCATGAGAATGATGGGTAAAAATGCACGATTTTTTTGGGTAATTTCGCTTGACGAAATACAACTCGGCTTGACGGTGAAGTTCTACACCGTGGCCGAGCTTGTAATGTGCCTTGCCGAAGCGAAGCGCGGTGGCACTCTCGAGCGGCTCATGAGCGAGATTCAACGCTGCCAACTGCTCATCCTCGACGAGTGGGGTTATATCCCCGTCGACAAGGATGGCTCGCAATTGTTCTTCCGTGTAATTGCCGACATTTACGAGAGCCGCAGCCTGGTCATTACCACGAATCTGGAGTTCTCCAAGTGGGGGACCGTCTTCACCGACGACCAGATGGCCTCGGCGATGATTGACCGATTGGCGCACCACGGGCACTTGCTTGTATTCGAGGGCGAGAGCTACCGAATGAAACACGCGCTCATGAAAGAGCGGTAAAAATTCCCCACGACGATGAAGGGGGAAAATGCACAATTTTTTTTGGATTTTTGCTTGACGAAATACAGTTCGCTGTGATTTTCCGAGCTCCAAGCAATCCATGGTTTCTCTTGTACCGGCATCTACGGCTTCCCCAATCAGTGTAATGGCTTGCTCGCGATTTGATGGACTGATCATTCGTACTCTTGGTCCCCAAAAATCGCTTGGGCATTTTTCGTAGTACCTATAAGGCGCCTGCTTCGGCGAGCGCTGTTTCTTTACGTATAAACTCTCGGCTTAAGTCCTTGTTCTCTTGCTCTTTCGTGCGAAGTTTCTTCTGCAGCTTGGCTCCAGTGCGGAGACTCCGCCATTGGCTTGCATACAGGCGTCCCGCCATGCCACCACCTGCTCGACGAAGAACCCCTTTATTCACAATACTCCGTAATCTCGATTTTTGCTTGAAATTGCTGGTTCGATAGAGGCGCTCTATAAACTCGAAAAGTGAAGGGAGTGGTTTGAAGGAAGGGAGCCCAAGAAGATATTTGCAGTTGTTAATAAATTAGATATAGTATGTATAACAAGCAAGGTAGTAATAATTAAAAATAAGTGGAGTGAATTGAAGCCTATGAGTTTACTGCACAGATTGGCAGGACATACGTTTTTCTTAAAATTAGTGTTTGCCTTTTGTGGCATTATTGTTGCAGCGATGACGTTTACGGCTATTTTTGTATCAAATGGCATGGCTAATCGCTTAATTAATACAGAAGCTAAGTACGAATATGAGCTGGCGGAGAAATTTCAGACAGAAATGGATGAGCATCTGATCAACATCCATGATGCGTTCACCCAGGCTTATTTGCCAGGAGATTTGGGACTCAGTATTTCAGATATGCTGCATAAGCAAGAAGGAACGCAACGTAGAAATACGAGTATTCAAATGCAGTTGCAAAACATTTGCAAATCCAATTTGGAAATTACAGATATGATGATCATTGCGGAAAATAATGATGTGTTCTTCTGTTCTAATGTCAAGTATAGAGATGTTGTTCCAACGAGTCAGCTCATACAGAGCCAAACGATTCAAACGATGCGACAATTCTCAACCAACAGAGTTCAATTATTCAGGAATTATGTACCTGATTATATAAGTGGGGTTGAGAAAGAGAAATTAGAACCGGTCGCTTCATTGTATATGTCGCTGTATAATTTAAATGAAATTCAGGATAAATATAAACTGGGAACCATGGTTATGAATATTGATCTCGAGAGAATGGGTGAACAGATTCTGGAAAAGCTTCAAGACATGCGGGGCAGCTTATTGATGCTCGATCAAGAAGGATACGTATATTTTGATTCGAAGGATGAACATACGGCAAATACGAGGACTGAGCTTTTGTCAGAGCCAATGACAAATGTAGATGAAAATATTATTAATCGATTTCCGTCTGAACAAACGAATATGATGTATCTAAATATCGTTGAAAAGGGGGATATCATTAAGAATGTTAGGGCAATTCAATTGGATGTAGTGAAATACATTGCCTTGTTTATCGGGATGACCCTGTTGACCAGCATACTTGTCATTCGAGTATTTATGAAACGAATCTATAGGTTGATTCGTCATATGAGATTTTTACAAAGCGGCTCCTTTAACCATGAAATTAAAATATCATCGAATGACGAATTGGGTTACCTGGAGATAAGCTTTAATAAAATGCAAGAAAAACTTCAGCACTTAGTTGAGGTTGAATATTTATCGCAAATTAAAATGAAAACCTTGGAGTTGAATGCTTTACAGGCTCAAATAAACCCGCATTTTATATTTAATGCTTTGGAATCCATTAAGGTGCTTTCACTTGGAGAGCAGCATCAGAATGCAGCTAAGATGATTAGTTTGTTGGGAAAAATGATTCGATGGAATCTTCACGAATCTGAAATGATGATACCAATAGAGTCCGAAATACGTTACCTGCAATACTATTTGCAATTTCAAAACATTCGTTATATGCATGCACTTCAAATTGAGTTAGATATTATGAAAGAGGCTTCGCCTTTTGTTATTCCGAAACTGAGTCTGCAGCCAATTGTTGAGAACTGTATCCATCATGGCGCGGCCTACACCTCTGGTAAAGTGACGATTAAAATTTCTATACATGTGACAAATGGAATGATAACCATTAAGATAGCTGATAATGGAATCGGAATGAAGCCAGATAAATTAGCGCAAATTCGCGAAAAGCTAGCTAAGAATGAACAGTCTCACCATTTATATCATATCGGTTTATCAAATGTTCATCAGCGAAATCAACTGTTATTCGGCGAAGCCTATAGTATCCATATTCATAGTGAATGGAATGAAGGAACAGTGGTGGTCATCACCTTGCCAGCTATGATAAAGGAGGAGTTCGATGTATAGCATATTAATTGTAGACGATGAGCCGCTGATTCGTATGGGATTGCGTCAGTTGATTGAGAGGTGCCCTCTTGATTTAGATATCGTGGGTGAGGCGGCAAATGGCAATGAAGCGATAGAACTTTTACATCAGACGAAACCGCATATTATGGTTACAGATATTCGAATGCCTGTGTTGGATGGGCTTGACGTGATAAAGCACATTAAAACCGAGCAAATTATGACCAAAATAATTATTTTAAGCGGATACAGTGACTATGCTTTTTTGAAAAAGGCGATTGAATATGGGGTTGAGAGTTACTTATTAAAGCCGATCGACGATGAAGAATTACTGTTCAATCTACAAAGTATTATTCAAAGTCTAGAAAAGCAGGTATATGAGCAGATTAGGTTTCGCGAAGGGTTGGAAGCGCTGCGCACGAATACGCTGAACCGACTGGTTCATCACACTATTAGCTTAGAAGAATATAAAGAAAAGTCTGAGTTTTTAGGACTTGATCAGACGTTATGCAGTACAGCATTATTGGAGATTGCAAGCGAGCACTTTGATGATTACTCCGAGAAAGAAAAACAGCTGTTGTTATATGCAGTTTCAAATATATGCAATGAAATTTTGGCCGCTGAGGGGTATGGGCTTGCCTTTGTTAACCCAATTGGACACGTCGTATTGCTGATGAATCGTCATTTTGCAGACCAGCCTGATCATATTCGTCAGCATGTGCTGGCAACGAATCAAAAAAAAATTTTAGATTATTTAAATAAGGAAACACTACTATACAGGGGAACTGAGGTTCAAGGTGTTCATCAACTGCATCAATCGTACAAGCTTGCGCAAAGAGAGATGCATAGTAAGCTGTTGCCGGCACAAGCCGTACAAGCGGCAACAAGTAAAAGCGCTGAATGTCTCAACGCCTATCCCAAGCCTCTGCGTGACGTACTTCTTTATATTGACGAGCATTATTCAGAAAGCCTTACGTTAAAAGGGCTGGCTGAAGCGGTGCAAATGAATGCATCCTATTTGGGTCAAATATTCAAACAAGAGACGGGTACTCCGTTCACAGAATATGTGAATCGCTATCGCGTGGAGAAGGCTACTCGATTGCTGCAGAACACATCAATGAAAGTGTATGAAGTGTCAGAGGCCGTCGGCTTCACAGACTATTCGTATTTCTTGAAAATATTCAAAAAACACATGCATGCAAACCCTTCTTCCATCAAATAATGGTGTAGAAGGATGATGTGCAGTTTCTTCAAATGGGTCTTGGTTAATCCTTCCAATGGATGTCGTTTAGGCGACCGCATTTTAAGAAGGGTTCACCGGGGCTCATTTTTATTTGGTCGCAACCTAAATTATTTACTAGAAAATCGAGAATTCGTTACATTGTGAGGTGATTGGGCCATTAGTAAAATAATAGTAAGTTCACAAACTTAATAACGACACAGGGGGTTTTAGAATGAAAAGGTTGTTACTAATCATCACCATTATGACGGTCATTCTAGCAGGATGCAGTGGCCAAAACAACAATGATCCAGCAACAAAAGGCAACGAGAATGTGGATAAGCAAGAACAGGTGAAATTAACGTTTGCAGTTAACGAACAGCCTCAATTACCCATTGAATTCTGGGAAATTCCTGTGAAGAAGTTTATGGAAAGTCATCCAAACGTGACGATTGAAATTGTATCCCAGCCATCTTCTAATATATCCTCACGTGATCATTTGAAAACGTTGTTGGCTACAGGTAAATTTCCAGATGTAATGGTTATGACCTCACCTGGAGATTTCATTAACTCAGGGTCATTGCTTGCGTTTGATGAAGCTGATCTGGATTACATTGCAGATACATCTGTAGGGAAGTTTGAAGGTAAAAATTATGTTGTACCGTACAAAAAACAGGTAGGCGGCGTTTTCTACAATAAAGATATGTTTGAAGAAATGGGCTTGCAGGAGCCTGAAAACTGGGAAGAATTTATTGCATTGAATGAAGCCATTAAAGCAAAGGGTACCACACCGATTTCCCTGGGTGTGAAGGATGGCTGGCCGCAGCTCATTACGATGTCCTTGCTCTTATCGACAGATTTGTTAACAGATGATCCTGATTGGGGCAAGAAGCGTAATGCAGGAGAGGTTGCTTTTGCAGATGACAACGTGGTCAAAGTTGCAGAAAAGTATAAGAAGCTCACACAGAGCTTTACGGACGAAAGCCGTTCAAGCATCAGTTATACACAAATGATTGAAGCGTTTTATAACGAGCAGACAGCGATGTACATTATGGGCTCATGGACACAAGCGGATGATATTCGTTTAGAGCATGACTTTGAAGTTGGCTTCTTCCCGATGCCAAATGATAACGATGCAAATACGATTCCGGTTTGGTTAAATGAAGGACTAGCGATAAGTGCCGATACGAAGCATCCAGAGGTCGCGAAGGCGTTCGTTGAATTTTTCGTAACAGATCCAGAGTGGGCAGCTCAATTCCTCCAATCTGAGATGCTGTTCCCGGTAACGAAGGAAGAAGTGGAATATGATAAGAGTGACCTTCGAATGGAAATAGAGGAAAAGATGAAGGGCTATAAGCAGGTTGAAAACTTCTATGATATGACAGGCGATGCAGCATTGCTGCCAGGCTTGCAATCATTCTTCGATAAGATGACGGTTCGTATGGCGACTGATCCTAACATCGATGTGAAGAAAGAACTGGAGCTTATGGACAAGGAATGGGAGAAAGCAAACAATAATTTGAATAGATAGAAACAACTAGAGCTGTTGATGTGAGGCTGTCTTTGTATAAAACCGAAGACAGCCTCCAATGGAGGTGTGGAGATGAACTTAAAAAAATGGAGATTGAGTGACATATTTTATTTGCTGCCGGGGTTTTCAATTTATTCTATTTTCTTTTTAATCCCGATTGGCATTTGTCTTTATTACAGCTTTACGAATTGGAATGGGATTAGTGACAGCTACCGCTTTGTGGGGCTTGATAATTTTAAGCTGCTGTTTGATGATCGCTTCTTTATTGAAGCCTTGCAAACGACGCTTTGGATGACGCTTTTATTTACACTAACGGTCAACGTTGCAGGTATATTGATTGCGGCTATGCTGAATAACCGATCAAGAGCGGCGAAATATTCTAAAACATTGTTCTTTATTCCTGCAATTTTGAGCAGTGTCGTTGTCTCTTTTATATGGTCGTATATGACGCAGACGAATGGTGGCATTATTAATTTATTGCTAGAGCTAGTGAATATTCCCCCTGTGGATATGTTCAAAACACCGCTAACCATAACCTTTATGCTGTCTTTTGTTATTTCATGGGCTGCTATTGGTTTTTATATGACGATATATGATACTTCGATCAAATCGATCCCTGAGGAGCTGTATGAAGCTGCTAAGGTGGACGGAGCGGGTGTAGTCAGACAATTTTTCCGCATTACGCTGCCGCTGTTGGTGCCTGGTATTACGATAAGTTCAGTATTTGCTATTATCTTCACATTAAAGCAATATGATTTCGTGAAAATTATGACACCTGGTAACGTTCAAACGATTGCCGTTTATGCTGTGGAGCAAGCATTCTCCTATAATATGATCGGCTACTCCTCTGCAATTGTGCTTGCATTATTCGTTATGATCGTAATCATCTCAGGCTTGCAGATTTTCATATTACGCAAATATAAGGTGGAGATGTAGTATGGCAGTAAAAAATCTATATTCAATCTTGTACAAGCTGATTATTATTGTGCTGACAATGATTTATGCTATTCCGTTATACGTTGTTTTAGTTAACTCGTTTAAAAGCTTGAATAATATAATAAAATCACCGTTATCACTACCTTATCCCGCTATTTTTGAAAATTTCGTAGAAGCGTTTGAACGCTCCGATATTTTACGTCTATATTGGAACAGTATTGTGATTACAGGGTTTTCAGTGCTGTTATTAGTGTTTTGTTCCTCTATGATTGCATTTGTACTTGCTAGACGCGATGGTAAACGAAGCACAGCACTTTATTTTATTATATTGGCAGGTCTGATGATTCCCCAGCAGCTTGTACTTATTCCTGAAATTCAAGTGCTGAAGCAGCTAGGGCTTATTAATACATTTGCAGGCTTGATCTTCTTTAACGTAGCTACGTATATCAGTATTGGATTCTTTTTGTATGTTGAATTTTTCAAAACATTGCCGCGCTCCTTAGAGGAGTCAGCTATGATCGATGGTGCAGGGTCATTTACGATCTTCTTCAAAATCTACTTCCCGTTATTGAAGTCATGTACGGCAACAGTCGTTATTTTCTTAGGAATGTGGATATGGAATGATTTCTTGCCACCGCTATATATTCTTGGAGGAGACTCAGGATTAACGATTACGACAGGTATATATAGAGCGATAGGTCAATATACGACGGAATGGAATATTGTGTTTGCTTCTGTTTTCTTTGCTTCAGTACCGATTATTGTGCTGTACTTGTTTATGCAGAAGCAATTTACGAAAGGTATGATTGCAGGGGCTGTTAAAGGGTAGACTGGAAGTGCTTTTATCTTATGTGTTGGAGGACGAAGCGATGAGCAAAAAATATGCAATAGGTGTAGACTACGGAACAGAATCGGGGAGAGCGCTTTTAGTCGATGCTGCGACAGGAGAAGAAATCGCTTCACATGTGACGGTCTATCCACACGGTGTTATTGATGAGCAGCTGCCTGGATCAGAAGTTCGACTTGAACCGGATTGGGCTTTGCAGCACCCTTTGGATTATATGGAGGTGCTGAAGCAGTCCATACCGGCAGTTTTAAAGGAATCATTTGTCAAGCCAGACAGCGTCATTGGCATTGGCATTGATTTTACAGCGTGTACGATGCTACCGCTCAATAAAGCAGGGGTTCCACTTTGTGAGCTGGATGAATGGAAGGACAATCCGCACAGCTGGGTGAAGCTATGGAAGCACCATGCAGCGCAGGAGGAAGCAACGAGAATAAATGCTTTGGCTGAGGAACGGGGAGAAGCATTCCTCTCCCGTTATGGTGGGAAGCTTTCATCGGAATGGATGCTCCCTAAAGTTCATCAAATTCTAAATGAGGCGCCAGAGGTATACGAAGCTGCTGATTTATTCATGGAAGCGGCAGATTGGGTAACGATGCAATTGACCAGCGTGATGACACGTAATAGCTGTACAGCCGGGTATAAGGCGAATTGGCACAAGGGTGACGGCTATCCGAGTGAAGCCTTCTTGAAAGCATTAGATCCTCGCTTGGAACACTTGACAAGCACTAAGCTAAGAGGGTCAATCGCTTCGATTGGAACGAAAGCAGGAGATTTGAATCAACAAATGGCGGAGGCAATAGGATTGCTCCCCAATACCGCTGTAGCAGTAGGTCATATCGATGCGCATGCCATGGTTCCTGCAGTAGGTGTGGTGACGCCGGGCAAGCTTGTGCTGACTATGGGCACTTCAACCTGTCATTTGCTTCTGAGCGACAAGGAAATACATGCAGATGGCATTTGCGGTGTGGTGGAGGATGGCATTGTTGCCGGCTATTACGGTTATGAGGCTGGACAATCAGCAGTTGGAGACATCTTCGCTTGGTTTGTAAATGAAGCAGTGCCAAGTGAGGTGAAGCAGGCGGCTCAGCAGCAAAATGTGAGCGTACATGAATGGCTGGAGCAGCAGGCTGCGCAATCACGTCCGGGTGAAAGCGGGCTGCTGGCGCTTGACTGGTGGAATGGCAATCGTTCCGTCTTAATGGATGCGGATTTAACCGGCTTGATTGTAGGGCTCACATTGCAGACGAAGCCTGCAGAAATTTATAGAGCATTGCTAGAGGCAACAGCGTTTGGTACAAAAAAAATAATAGAGGCCTTTCAGGCTGGCGGTATCACTGTAGATGAGCTGTACGCATGCGGCGGCTTGCCTCAAAAAAATAGGCTGCTTATGCAAATATACGCTGATGTAACCGGACGGGAAATTAAAATTGCGGATTCCGTACAGACTGCCGCACTAGGAGCGGCGATGCATGGCGCAGTAGCTGCAGGAGCAGAAGCCGGCGGTTATGACACGATTGCTGATGCTGCCATGCACATGGCTAGAGTGAAGGATGAAACCTATAAGCCTATCCCAGAAAATGTACAGGCCTATCAACAATTATATGAAGCATACAGCACATTGCACCACTACTTTGGTGAAGAGAATAAACAGCTGATGAAGGACTTGAAGAAGCTTAGATTAAAAGGATAAAGGAGATGTAAGATGTATAAACAAAAATTCATGCGCATATGGATTGTTTTTACAGTTGCAATTATTTTAATACCTTTATTATCTATGCAAGTACAAGCCCAAAAAACCCAAACATTTAACGATACTTCAAGTCACTGGGCTCAAATAGAAATTGATAAGTGGAGCGGTCTTGGCATCATTAAAGGATATGACGGCGAATTCAGACCGAATGATAACATCAAAAGAGCTGAGATTGCAGTTATTGTGAACCGCCTGATGGAATATCAAGAAACAGACGAGTCATCTTTTCATGATGTGAAAGAGCTTTCCTACTACTATGATGCCATTTTGAAAATGCATGCAGCAGGTATTATGTTGGGATATGAGGGATATATCAGACCTGATGATTTTGTAACAAGAGAAGAAGCAGCAGTTATTTTAGCAAGAGTGTTAAATATGGAGGAAGCTACAAAGCCGTCTACAGTCTTTACAGATGATGCTTCAATATCGACTTGGGCAAAAGGATACATTAAACAGATGCAGGACAAGGGATATGTATTAGGACGGAATGACGGAATGTTCCAGCCAAAGCGTAATATTACAAGAGCAGAATTTGTAAAAATGCTGAATAACACAGTTGAAAAGCTATTCAACAATGCAGGAACCTATGAAGGAACGGTGCAAGGTAATGTAGTTGTGAATACATCAGATGTCACTTTGAAAGATATGACAGTAGAAGGGGATTTAATTCTAGCCGAAGGAATCGCTGAAGGTGATGTTACTTTAGACAATGTAGATATTCAAGGTGAATTAACGATCAAAGGCGGCGGAACCGAATCGATCTATTTGAAGAATGGAACCAAAGGAAAAAAAATAATACTGGCGAAAGCTGGAAACGGAATTAGAATACATGACTTATGCAGTTCAATCCAAAACCAGGTAATTCGATAAGAGTCATAAAGATATCATCAAAGTTCACGAAAACCCCTTGACTTTCTAGAATCATCACAA
>NZ_JBHTJZ010000061.1:0-21676 GCF_042675905.1 Paenibacillus chungangensis
ATCATCAAAAAAGAACTGATCTACTTGAACAAGTATGCAACCCGTTCCGAAGCCGAGAAAAGCATCTTTGAGTACATTGAGGTCTTTTACAACAACGAGCGCATCCATTCGTCAATTGGGTATTGTACGCCTACTGATTTTGAACAACAATATCACTTCAATACGGTGAATCACTAAAATTTGTGTCTACTATCTTGACAGAGGTCCAAACTCCCTCTCGTGAATTGATTTCTCTCTTTGTGCCATGGATGAACTCCGCCCTCTCCAAGTCCCCTGCGGATTCACCGCATCCTCCTCGGAGCAAGTCCTCGTGGATTGTCTGCCTTCAATGCCCATCCTTGAACGCCAAGATATTCAATTCCTATTTCATGTTCAGCCCTTCCGCAAGCTGTTGCAACAACTTGCGTACTACGGCGTCTGCTGACTTCTGTACGTTCAGCCTGCTTTCACAAGCAGGGTTACGAAGTTACTTCGCCTACCGCACAGACCTCCCCAGGTAAGAACGCTATCTTCCTCTCCATCTATCTGCCTCATTTACTCCCATTCGCCTTCGGCAGTAAGGACTTTGCTTTGTTTAGCAAGCTCATCCAACGATTGTTAGCCTTGTATGAGGTTCGTGTTCCTCAGACCGGAGATTTGCCGCCGACTTCCTTCAGATTCCACCTCACGGTGGACACCCTTGTCTTAAGCTAATGGCTACTACTGCCTTCACCATTCGGGACTTGAACCCTAGAGATAGCGCCCATGCTGGGCGCACTAAAAAAATGCACGCCATAAGCGTGCATACCAATCGTGTGAATTTTCTCGTCCTATTCATCTTTTTCAGCCGCCTTCACAAACATATAGTTGGAGAAAAGACTGGCTGTTGGAGAGACTTTTAATGTGCTACCCCAATCCCCACCAACATTGGTACTCATCTGAATGTCAGTATACCCTTCATACCATGCTCCTTTTTCAAATCGGAGATCGTTCGGGAACCATTGATCATATAGCAGACGTTCCGATTTATCATAATCAACAAAGCGTACCCTGAAATGTGCGCGAATATGATCGGAGCCAAAACCATCATAGAAGCTCATGCTTGGTTCGGGATCAAGGTAGCCTTCAATACGAATATGATTTTCTTTCACCCAACTCACATATTCACGAATGCGCCGCAGCTCTCCATCCGAGTTCTGCATCTTGGTCGCGAAAAGTGCTTGTGCCCACGAATCGTCAATTGTCCGATAATCCACATTCAGCCAGAGACTCCCAAACGTCTTAATACGGGTCATCCAAATATCCTTGTTTTGCTTACTATATTCTGCTTGGCCTGCAACAGTAGCGGCCACCTTGTATCTTTCCTCATGATGATAAGGATACACCATTTCATACATCGCGTTCGGAACATCCGCCAGAATATACGGATAATCCGCTGCATTTTTCGGGAGATTGGTCGTGCGAATCAACCTGCCCCACGGATCGGTCTTGCCATTCAGTTGTTCCGTTGAGGTCAAAAAAACCGTATTCGTTTTACTGTCCCACTCCACCGCCACGCCAAGGATTTCGCTGACAAATCGCAACGGAACAAAGGTGCGGCCGCCTTGCATTACTGCTTGGGTATCAAAGGCCACTTCTTCGTCATTGACCGTTGCGATATTGCTGCCAATGGTCAAGCGGATGCTTTGTGTATCCTTCTGAATCGGAACCGACCTGCTCTCCGCTTCCCAACCTACCTTTGCGCCGAGCGCCTCCGCGACAAACCGCACCGGCACCAACGTTCGCTGGTTCTCGTCGATGAACGCCTGTGCATCGGGAAACCACAGCTTCATGCCGTCCATCACCACCGTGACAAACGTTGGCGGCTTGGACGCCGCACTCGCAGTAAGAGCAAACCCATTCACCAGCACGGCCATGATAAGGACCAGCAATATTCGTTTTTTCAATCGCTTCACTCCTTAAATCAGAATGGTTCGTATGGAAAAACTTTCTTGTCTTCATGATAGGGGATACCGCTGGAGCCTGTCTACCTTACAAATGGGAAAAGCGGCTCCCATTCTTAATGAAGAAATGGGAGCCGTGCCTTGCTTACACACCCGAGCCGAGGGTGAAGGTCAACGTCGCCGTATAGGTAGTCGCTACCGTGCCGACCACATCATTCACCTCATACTTGCTGGAGCCGCTGCTTACCGAAGCAACCGTAACGGTTTTCGGCACTGCCAGCGAGTAAGAGATGCCTGCCGTATACTCGCCCATGCCGTAACCCGGCGCCGCCTGGATCAGCTTGAGCGGCGTGGCAGACAGCGTGCCGTTATAGGCCAGCGGCCCATGGGTCGGATCGACGGATTGGCCGCTCAAGGAAATAACCGGTGTACCGACAATGACAGAAACAGCGCTAGCCGGAATTTTGACGGTATACGTTCCCGAGGTTGTCGGGTCAGGCAAGGAGCTGCTCACAAAATCGGTGGACGAAACGGAAACCGACCAGCCTGCACCGCTACCGCGGCTATCTCGAACGGTTATCCCATTGGAGGCCGTTGAGATCTGATTGGCGGTTACGTCCAGCATCACGGCGCTAAAGGAAATGGCCGTCTGCGACGATTGATTCGTCCCTGCGATGATGGATACCGTTTCGGCATGGGCAGCGGCAGGCAGTAAAAGCGCCGTTACCAGGGCAAGGGGAAGTAGCTTGCGAATGAAGTTGAACATGGATTATTTCTCCTTTACAAATGATTTAATCTATATGAACACGCTGTGCCTGGGCGCAGCATGGGGTTTTAATGCGGCTCCTTGTCACGTCGCTTGTCATTACGCTTTCGAAGCCATGTGACAATCGCAAGTAGCAGCAACAGTCCGATATATAGGTAGAGGCGATGCAGCCCAAACCAAGCCGAGGGCAACGGGGAACCGTCCTCCGCCACCTGCACCACCTCACCCGAGGACGCCGTCCCCCAACGTGTCCGTTCTTCCTCCCCTTCTACCTCGAAGGTCAGCACCCTTTGCACCGTATACCCGTTGACGGTCGTGGAAACCTCCGCCACATACGACCCTGGAGCCAGCGGCCGACTCAGCTCAGCTCGGTGCTGCGCCACTGTCCCCGCGTAGATGGAGTCAAAGTGGGTTGCCAATTGCAGCACTGGCTTGTCCTCCTCTAGCTTTTTGACCAGCACCTTCATCTCCGGCTTGGACAAGCTGCCGCCCTCATTCATTAGCAAAATGGAGAGGAACGCTTTTTCATTCTCCTGTCCATACGTGATCGAATGCGGAATCGCCTGAGGCGGCTTCGCTTCGTCCAGCTTATAGTTGAGAACGACCTGCAGGCCGGTTTTGCGGACGATATGTGTCACAAACCGCGCCAGCGCGTCGTCCGTCACCTCCACGGCCTGATCCTGATTGTCATACACGCCGATAACCGCGATATACTGCCCCGGCTGTACGAGAGCCGGGAAGCGTAGCTTTACGCTAAAGTGTTGTGTTTCCCCCGCACGCAACGTGATGGTGCGATCCGGTGTCGTAAACCAAGCCGCCGCCCCGAGATCCGGATCATCCGGTAACGTAAAATCCTTGCCGCCGCCAAGCGCCGGAATGGCCTCCGCCATATAGAGTAGGGCGGTGATTTCATGCTCCGTCGGATTGCTGACCTCCACCGCGTACTCTCGCTCCGCACCGGGGACAATTTTCTCGACGTAGGCGCCGAGTTGCGGATGGATGAGCTGTGGATTGCCGCTCACGATCAATTGCTGTCCCTCCGTCGGGGCGGAAAACCCCGTTCCAACCCAAAAAACCGTTGCCAGCAGCAACAGTCGAATCCACATCGTTTATTCACTCCTTTGGTTCAAATTCCGCTCGTGAGTGTGAAGGTGAGCGTACATGTATACGTGCCGGCCAACAACCCAATGGTGTCACCCGGCGTATAGGCTGAGACAGGCGAAGCCTGCAATACCTGCACAGTCATCGGCACTGTCAGCGCCAAAGACAAGGTCGTCTCATACTTCCCGGTGCCGTATCCGGCATCGGCCTGGATAATCGGAACGGAGGTGGACCCCAATATTTGTCCCGGCAGGTACTTGGGGCCGTGAACGGCGTCAATCTCCATTCCTTGTAGCACGGTAATCGGCGATGCGCCGTTTAACGTCAGGGTGGAAGCCGGGAAGCTTGCGATCATACTGCTGCTTCCCGTTGTCGGATCAAGTCCAGACCAGTAGAAGGGGGAAGCAGATACGCCCAACATCCATCCCGCGTTATAGCCGCGCAAGTCGGAAACCGTGATGGGTAACGTTGCCAAGCTGTGAAGCGTGGATGGCAGAACTACCGGCGAAAACGTAGCCGTTCCTTTGGCGGCTGCCATTGTACCCGTCACCAAGCCGGGCAGAGCACGTGAACCTCCACCATAGCCAAGCACTGCCCCCGTTCCATTGCCCCAGCTATACAGCAAATCGTTCGTTCTTCCCGCCAATACAAAGTTGGACTTCGTACCGCCTACAAACTGTACTCCTTCAATCTGCGTTTGTACTGGTGAATGCCGATCCGTGCCGGTCCCGTCTCCCAGCTTGCCGCCCCAATTCGAGCCCCAGCCCCATAACTCTCCATTCGACAGCCGCGCATGTGTGTAATCTCCGCTGGCATGAATAGAGGCTGCGTTCGTCAACGCAGAGAACAGCGTAGGCTCGTATCGCCTGACGGTATCGCCAAATCCCAACTGCCCATACGTATTTACACCCCAGCACCAGACCTGACCGTTATCTTCCATCGCAAAGGAGGAATCACTTCCTGCCGATACGCTGACGATATTCGCCAAGGTGCTGTGCCAGTAAGGAGTCGTCACTGGAGGGCCAGCACCGCCATTGCCAATGCCACCGTAGCTGTTGCTTCCCCAAGCATACACATGTCCGTTCGTCGTAACAGCCACACTATGCGCGCCACCTGCCGCTACGCTTCGAACTGCAGACAGTCCCAATACTTGCACCGGGGAGCTTTTGCCCACGCTTGTCCCATCGCCAAGCTGTCCCTGCTGATTGTCACCAACCGCCCATAACGTCCCGTCCTCGCGTACAAAGAATGCAAAATGGACACCAGCCTCCACCTGTGTCACATCGGTCAGTGAAAGCAGTGTTGGCTCATCTCTTTGTTGGGAGTCACCAAGGCCAAGCTGCCCCTCCGCGCCTCGTCCCCACGACCATACCGAGCCATCATCTTCCAGTGCGTAGCCTGAGGTAGAGCCGCAAGCGATGTCCTTAATCTGATGCAGGGATTGAATCCGGGTAGGGAACGAAACGGCAGCGCTGCTGGAATCGTATCCCAACTGCCTTTGTTGGTTGCTGCCCCATGACCACACCGTCCCATCCGATTTCAACGCCATGGTAAACTCGTTGCCACCGCAAGCCTGAACATAGACCGGCCCGGCTGCCTGTACGACAGGATTATGGACGGCAAGCCACAGCATGATTCCGATTAATACACGGATATACACATCCGACTGCCTCCTTTCTTGAACACGAGCTATGGTGAGCAGGGCAGCGGCATGTATCCCTTGCGTGCTGCTGCCTGTTCGCTGACAAACACTTCTTCACGCGGGTAGCCATAGCCGCAGGAGCTGCGGTAGTACACCTTCATTTCTCCCTTGCGAGCGCCGATAATAGCCTCCTGCTTTAGCACCCGGCTCCCGCCAAGCGCGTAGCTGTTGTACTGCCTAGCGCCAATCGGAATGCCTTGTAGAAATGCTAGGACGCCTACGTCGTCGATGCTGTTGCTCCAGTCCTCATCCGGAATCAACGGCAAGGTGAACACGTAAGAAAACCCATCCCGAGAGACCGTGTCGTTGTATTGGTTGATCCGATAGGCCAGCTCGTCCTGAATCGCCCCGACAATCGTGCTGCGCCTTGTCCGCTCAAATTGTTCGGCATCCTGCAGAAGCGGAATCGACGTTTTCTGCCGAATGTCCTGCCGTAGCCCCTCTTGCCAGCTTCCACTCGTCGCATCGTAGGCCAGCACCTCCTGATCCAGCGTAAACGACAGGCTGTTTCCCGCCGCGTCCGAATAGGCATATGGCTTCTTTGTTCCCCAAACGGGCTTCATGATCATTTTTCCGTCCGTGCCCGTCCATTCCTGCTCACTGTAGACGTAGAAGCCGTCATATCCGACAATCACAATTGCCGGAATGTAACGTTGCAGTGTGCCTTGAGCCACGGGATCACCTGTAACACCGAAGCCCGCATCAAGCGTTCGGTAGAACGCCGCAACAGCGTCTTCCTTATTAAGCGCAATTCGTTTGTCCGAGCCATACTGCGCTTCTCGTTGCTGGCTGGCATTACCGATCAACTGGCTTGCCGCATCGTCCACCGCCGCATCCAGCGCCGCATCGTAACGCAGCTCGGTTAGCAGCGTCCGGCGCAGCGCATCCGTCTCAATACGGTTGATTGTCGCAAACGGGAGGAACAACAGCGCGCCGACAATGGCCCACTCAATCCATCGCATGGCGTACCATCCTCCCGTAAGGAATAACGATCTTTTCATTCGGGCTAATCGTGTTGTTCAGCATGTCAAAGATCAGCGTCCCTGCCGTCCGGTTCGTATTGCGTACCGTAACCGAAAAGCTGTCGCCCTCCCGCATGCGGTAGCGGCGGCTGAAATCGTCCTTGGCCAGCGTATTATCGGGGAACAGCACCGGCATAATTTGTGCGTTGTAGTAGGCATCAAAATGAATTTCATAAGTGCCATGGAATGTTTCCGGCCGAGTCGGGTCTTCGTAAACCGGTACATAGGTCTTGCTGCCATGCTCCATTTCAACGACAAAGCTGTTACCGGTTGCCTCCAGCGCGGCCATAAAGTCGTTGTACATCACAGGCGTAATGCCGCCTTTGTTGCGCACCGCATCCACAAACGAGGTCGTCGCCCGCAGCGCAATCAGCTCGGAAATATCGTCCTGCTGGTCAAAGGCGGCGGAGAGGGGATACAGGTAAAGCAGCAGAAGCGCAATCAGCACCGCGAACAGCTTGACCAGCGTATTCATGGCACACGCCTCAACAACAGCCGTAGCAAATGCCCATCCGCGTCACGTTCATTATCAGGCACATATTTCGCCTGCAAAGGAATGCTCATAGCGCGAAGCTGCTCCCGTTCTAACGGTGCTGCGTACCTCACACCGTCAACAATCATTTCCGCATCGCCCTCCTCCAGCCGTGCCAGTGCATGAAGCACATCCGTGCCGCTCATTGTGCCGTCGCCAGCTACAGGGCTTGCGGTCTGATGCAGGCTACGATCCTGGGCTTGGCCTGAGACGTAAGCCAACGCGTTCAACGAAGCCCCGTTTTGAAACAGCAGCAGCCCCGTTCCCACAGCCATCAAAAACGCCAAAAATGCGACACTCATCTCCATCATCGTTCTCGGGGCGTAATCCACCCGCGGTTCCTCCCTTCAGACGAAAGCGCCGGGGCTCCCCCCGGACGCTTCCACCCCTTCTTTCGGTCTTACTGCTGCCGGAACACAATGCCCCGAATCACATTGCTGCTGTCCAGCACCAGATTTGCGCGGAACTTGCCGCTCGGACTCACGTAGTTGATGTCCGCCTCATCTACGGTTTGCGCGATCAAGCCCGTAGCTACACCCACGACCGTACCGTAGGTCACGTTGTCCATCGGCACGCTTGTATTAATCGTTTTGCCATACCATTGTCCAGCCGGATTTTTACCGGTGTAAATCTGAATGCCGAATTGATCGGCATCGCGGAACTTGCGCAGCGCATTGACAACCTGGCTACCCGAAAGGGTTGTATTGTCATACACAGTAAAGGCCGTTTGCGACAGCTCGGTTTGAATATTGCTGAAATTGCTTTGCGCTGCTTTGGTGGAATCCTGGGCTGAAACAAACAAGACCACAGCCAGGGTAATGAGGGCAATTGCGAGGAAAATCCCCGCTGCCATCACCAGTGCTTTTTGTGCATTGGACATTGAATTCGCTCCTTATAATGGGATCTACAAAAAGCCTTCCCCGTGAAGAAAAGGAAGGATCATTGTGCCTTTTACTGAATACGTTGGAGCTGCTCATAGTAAGCGGTCATTTGCTGCAGGCTGACGACGATAAGCGGGATAACCAAATACCCGAAGATTAGCGTCATCAAGGGGGTAAAGCCAATCCAGCGCCCCCAGCCTGCCTTTTGCTCAATCAACTGCTCATACTCCTGCTTGCGCTGCTCCCGCGCAAACGCCTGCTCTGCTTCGAGATCGTCAAACGCCTGGCGAATCGTCAAATGTTGCGAAGCCAGCTCCAGCTTCTCCACCGTCCGTACAAACGGCAGAAACGGCGCATCCTCCTTGAGCTGCGCCAACGCCTGCTCCTCGCCTTGCTCAAAGTGGAGCAAGCACACCTGCAACGGCTCCTTGAAAACACGGGCAAACTGTTCCATCCAGATCAGCAGTTGTTCTACTGACATGCGCTCCATCCCAGCCAGCATGGCGATCACCGCTTGCAGTTGATCGACCTCGTGCTTCATTTCCATCCGCCGCATCCGCCGCTCAAACAACCTAATACCGACGGGCAGCGCATACCCGCCCCAGCCAGCTGCGAGAGCCAGAAACACCTCCCACCACAGCAGCCATGGCTGCTCCAGTTGCACAAGCTTCTCCATTACCCGCCGCGCGGTTAACCGAAGCTGCTCCTCTTGTTCTGTGCCACCAGCCTGCTGTCGTAGCAGATTCATAATGATGCGTTCGTTGCGCGGCCTCACCTCCTTTACTTGTTCCAGAATCCGACGATCCAGTGCCGCAGCTTCCTGTGCCTTGGCTTCATCCTCGACCGACAACTGCCCAAACAGCATCCCCGGCTTGACTGGCGCATAGAGCAGTTGATGCCGCTCCGCTGCATGCATGGACACGAACAGCCCTAGCACGGCAGCAAAAGCCAACGCGCCCGCGGCCAGGCGCTGCACATAAAACCATTCCAGCCGCAGCGGTGAAGCCGTATCCTTGAGCAGCCGAGTCACCCGCTCCGCTTCCCGCGAATCGGGAGCCGGCTCCAGCCGCTGGACGATCCAACGCACCCATGGCCAGCCGTACACGCGCTTTTCCCAACGAGTACGGCTCGTATGCCGAGCGCCACCATCCAACTCCGCCAACGCGCGGAGCAGCACATAAGACAGCCATACGACGACGAGCAGGATCAGCTTCGCCAACCAGCCGAACGCCCCGGCGTAGAAGGCGTCCATCGAGGGAAAGAAGTGGCTTGCCCATGCCTCAATCGGACGGGTAAAGAGCAATGGTACTAGCGCAATCACCGTCAGCCCTTGCAGCAAATAGCTAAGCTTCTCTCGCCGCAGCAGCTCCAGATTCAGCTCGCCTAACAGCTTTTCCAGCCCTTTCAGGTAAATCGAGCCGTTTTCCGTTTTTCGGTCACCATGCTCTTTAATGAGATAAGACAATCCGGCCATTCCCTGCAAATAGCGGTTGGGAGCCAGCTCCACGTATTGTGCCAGCTTGTCCTCCGCGTCGCTGTCCGTCAGCATCTCGTGCAGCTCCTGCCCATGAAGCGCCATTTCATAGGGCGCACCGTCTGCCGCTTCGTAAATCGCTTCCTCGACCATGCCATGCCGATGGTAGTGATGGCGGATATCGCCAAAAAAAGTGCGAAGCTGCCGGAGCAGGCGTAGCTCCAGTCGTTGCACGCCCATGTCCGCCAACACGCCATGCCCTACCCATAGACCGAGCAGCAGCATGCCCCAGGTAAACAGATCGCGTACCATGACAGCAAGCGGAATGACGATTAATAGCAGAAGACTCCATACCCACAAGGCTGATTTCATCGTCTCCAGCCGCAGCTTCCACTCGTCGCCAAGCCGAACGATCAGGAGACGTTTGCGCAGGTGATGCAAATAGGCGCGCAGGATCGGCACCTGCTCGCACACGCTGTACAACTGTTGCAGAAAACTGTACATCGCTTGCCTGCGCGATGCTTGTCCCGGCTTACGCAGCGTTTCGTAACGCCGAATGGCAGCAATGTCTGAATCGCGGCGGGATAGCCATAGGAACGCCGCAACTGCCAGCAAGAAAAGAACCATCGAAATGCCGAGCAGTGGAGAAAGCCATTCTCGAATCATGGTGCTTCCCCCCAATGGCTGTCCAGAAAGGCATCGAAAACCGCTTGATCCGGGCCGCTCAAGTAGGTCGCCATGTCCTGACGGCTTTGCTCGGACAACGGATGAACGGCAACATACTGTCCGTCGCGGTACTCAATCAGATTCCGCGCGGTATACAGCGGGCGATCTGTCGAGCGCCGAAAAAACTCCAGCACCGTTTCCATAAATGCGGCCAGCCGCACATCCTTGGTCATTTTGCCGGAAAAATCAGCCGGATAATCTGCTTCCTGTGGCTCCGGCACACATTCCGTAATCCGTTCGATATAACGCCTACCATCCAAGTCACGGCGCAGGTGAATATCAAAATTGACCACGCTGACGACCTGCTGCTCCGCAACGCGCTCACTACTGAACACGCCGGTTTTAAGCAACGAATTGCGCAGCGACAGCACCAAATCGCGGAACGTTTTAGCGTGATGGGTAAACAGTGTAAATAGGGATGCAACTTGCGCCATCTGCACCATCCAGGCCGCAACCGGGTCGGTCGCTACCTCGCCCAAAATGTTTACAGAGCCATCCGTCTTCTTCTGAATGTCCAGCCCTTGCTGGCCGGTAATCGTTTCCGTCTCACGCAGGCTGATGATGTTGCGGTTCGGGTAAATCTTGCGCAATTGCAGCTCGAAGCTCATTTCCTGCACCCGAATTGGCAGCACTGCTGGAATATGGCGCACCATCGCCATTAGCAGGGTTGTCTTGCCACTGCCTTGTGCGCCAGTGATCGCCGTAATACGTGCGCCTGCTACCAGATAGCGGATGAGCCCAATCGGCAATTCCGCGTTTTCGTCCTGAATCAGTTGCTCTAGCGTAGCGCTCTGCACATCAAATTTGCGCACAAAAAAAGCACACGATTCTGAAAACCGGGGGCGCAATACGACGACGCGGGAACCATCGCCCATTTCATTGACCTTATAGCCATTTGCTTCGGATAGTTGGCCGGGAAAATTGTGCTTATAGATGATTTGGCAGACACGGCGCAGCTCCTGCTCCGAGCCAAACGACAGGAAGCTCAAATGAATGGACTTGCCCTTGTAAAACAGCCAGACGCTATCATGCGAACGAGGAAGCACCTGCCACTGCAACTCGTCCTCCAGCGCCCATTCGCCCTCCCACATCAGTGGCGGCAGCCCAGATACGCCCCCGGACACACCATCGATCCGCATATCGCGCAGCTCGTCGATGACGCTAAAGCCCTTGTAGTGCTGATAGATTCGCTGCACGACAATGCGAAGCTTGTCTTCGGTCTGCAAGGAGGGCGATTCCTTGGCGTAGATGTCCCGAATCTCTGCCCTCGAAATCCGGTAAGCCTCAAGCTGCCCGTCCTCATCGAAGCGTTTCCGATCCAGCTCATATGCCTGAAGCATCTGCTCCAGCGCCCGCAGCCCGAATTGCTGCTTGTAACGATCCAGCAGGATGTCGAACTGATCCTGGGCGGTGAGCGAGTCGGGTTGATGAAATGGCAGCAGCAGATTCAGGTGCGCATCATCCAATACGTATTGCTGCATCAGCAAATCGGCGATCACTTGCTTCACGTATTCCTTGTCCCGCAAGTCGCCGGAGGTGCAGCCGCGAAGCGCCTTCTTTAGCTCTGCCCGCTTGCTCTTACGGCGGCGATACTCCTCCTCGGACAAGCCAAAATCGCTGAGATGGCTCGTTGTCATTTCGTGCAACGTGTCTTTGACGAATGCCGTCATCGCCTCCAGCGTATATGCCGTTTCTTCCCTCGTTCCCTCCGGCAGACGGCGGCTCATGCGCAAATAGAGAAAGAAAACGGCTAGGAGCAGCAAGGAAATGACAATCAAGGTGTTCAACAGCGTCATCATAGCTTGTCCTCCTTGCCGCCGAACAAAGGCTGATTCATGCCCGCGCCATCGATCAGCGCATGCGCCAGCGCCCGTACCTGATTGACAAAGCGATGGTTCTCATGCTGGCGCAAGGTCTTGCGATTGCGAAACCAGTACGGAATCGCCTCACCATGTTGAACTGCATCCAGCCAGCCCGTATTGTGCACAACCGGAAAGGCCGGTTGCTGCCAACGAAATCGGCGTTGGAGGTTATTAATGGTTAGGGACGAGGCCGGATCGAACTGTCCAAACACGAACATTGCTTTCCGAGCGCCGAGTTGCGCGCTTTCCGGCGACTGAAAAAAGCGCTCCAGCAGCAAGCGATTTTGCGGCAGGCAAACGACGAGGAGATCCGCCCAATTCCGCAGCTCCTCCCGCCAGCCCGGAGCGGTTCCGCTACCGCCGTCCAGCAGCACTAAATCGTAGGCGCGCCTAGCGGTGTCCAAAAGCGGCTCCAGCCAGCGTTCTGCCATGCCTGCAAACCCTGCGCTTGGCTTCGCCGAGCCGGGAAGCACATCCAGCCGTTCCCGGAGCAGCGGCTGCGCATAATCTCGCAGCATACTCGCCTCCAGCTTGCGGTTTTGCAGCAGCCGCAATAGCGCATCCATGCCGATATCCGGCAAGGGGGATGGATTTTTTTCCGGCGTGTAAAAGGCGCGCTGCACCGCCCCATCCTCCTCTCGTAAAAGGCCGAGGAGCAGCATTCGCGACGAATATTCCAGCCCCATACATGACGCTGCCGCAAGCAGGCTGGCCGTCGTTCCGCTCTGGCCGGGGAAGGGACTCCAAAACACAACCATCATTCCCATCGTTCTACTCCCTTCTACCAGGCTCGCCATCGCTTTTGGGCGATTGCCCAAGCGCGCCGCGCGGTCTTCGCATCGCAATCTCCAAGCTGTTTTAGCATTGTGAGCAGCACCTGCCGGAATGCTCCGCTGACGCGGCGAAGGTCAATACGATGCTGATGCTGATTGTGCACATCCGCTATGGCATCGCGTTCATCCAGCGGGAAATGAAAGGAAGGCTCCAGCCACTCCACATGGCGCAGCCGTGTTTCCGCCCGCCAAGCTGGCAAGCTGCCCGGTAACGCCGGAGACAGCCAATCATAAAAAGAGAGCGGCGCTTCCGCTTCGTGCAAGCACAAGCGCAGCAGCAGCTCTTCATTTTTTTGCAGCGACAGCCGCTTGCCGTCCCAGCACCATACCCGCTTGTCAAAGTCGGGCAAATTGCGTCCCGTTACCATTTGGGTATGATCGGTGTCGAGTAGCAGCACATCGTACGCGCCCAAGGTTCCTGCCTGTTCCAGCGCGTGATCCAGTTGCGCGGCTGTAATGTAACCATAGGCTACATCTATGTCCTCAAACTCCTGCACGGCGCTGCCGGTGAAGACGGGCGGCAAATAGCCCTGAACAGCTTGCCCCATTGTGGAATCCACTAGCAGCACCTTCTTCCCCATTGCCGAGAGCAAGCGCCCCAGCGCCAGTAGCACATGGCTCTTGTCCGCTGAACCGAGAAATATTATTTTTTTCATGGCCGTCTCCCTTACTGATTGAGTATGTCCTCCCACCGTTCCTCTCCCGACGGTGCTTCTGTTTCCGTCACCGCTTCCGTTCCGCTGGAAGTCGAAAGAGGAACGGTTGATTCTGCCGGGGCAGAAGGAGTCGGTGGTTCCTGCGTGGGCACCGTAGAAGCCGTGGGTTGCCCGTCTCCTGAAGGTCGGTTATTGGATACCTCCGTCTCCGAAGTTCCACTGCCCGACTGCTGCTGCGCTTCAAACATGGCATTGCCCTGCCGGGTAGTTGCACGTTCATTTTGCAATTGCTGCTGTAACGTAACATTGCCGCTGGAGGCCCGCAGCTTGTCCGACTCGCTGACCGCCTTTAAATTGGCATCCAACGTTTGGCGCAGGCTTCGAGCCAATTCCGTTTTTGCCGTTTCAAGCAGATTCGGGTCGATTTCCATCAAATCCAGCACCTTCGGATTGGCTGGATAGTTTACAACGGCCGCCTCCTGCAAGCCAGGCTCGATGTAGGGCAATGCGTAAAGCCGCGCCCCTTGCAGGTAGGCGTCGATGATCGCACTGGATGTTTGCAGCAAATCCATCTCGTTCAATTCCAGCCAAATCACATTGCCCGACAACTGCCGCACCTGCTTTTTGGACAGCAGAACAAAATCCTCTCCAGTCGGGAAACCGATCCGCACATCGATAAACTGCTCGGTCTTGAGATTGGAAGGAAGCTGAATCACCTGAAACTCCTTGAGCCGTACATCCTTTGGAACCGGCTGCCCTTCGTACAACAAAGAGGCATGCAGCGGCGTTCCCGCCTCCAATTCCACTTTGGCATGCTTGCCGATTATCGCTTCCCGATCCGTAAGGATACCCGCCGGAACAAGGGTTACGGGCATCGGAATTGCCTGCAGATCATTGGCTGTCAATTCATTGCCTGCCCCAACATTCTGGCTTACTACCCATACCTCGCGGCTGTTCAATTCCTTCTCTTGCTTCAATTGCGCGAGCTGCCGCTCATAGCTTTCTTGCATCTGCTGTTGCAATTGCTGTTGCTCGTTATGCTGCATGAGCAAAAAGACGGCTGCCGCCACAAGCAGCGCCAGGCTCACCGCAATGGCACCGATAACGAGTGCCTTGCGATTGCGATAGTTCCAAGACATCGCGAACGACTCCTTCCTTCATTCGAAATGATTCCGTTTTGTTTAGCGGGCGTCCCGCGACTTAGGCTTTTGTTGCTTCTCCGCCTGATGAAGCGCCAACTTCTCCTGTGCCCATGCTGGTGTATGCTCCGGTTTTAAGAAGCCCAGCAGGTCTTCCCGATTATAGCGGCATTCATCACCTGAATAGAGCCTCATCGCGAAAACGGCCCTTCCGCGTGAATTCCCCGATGCGCCGAACCCCCCCGTCACCCAAACCAATTGATGATCTGCTGTGCGAAATTCCGGTCGCAGCCTTTCCGGTCGAATCACGACAAGCCTGCCACCGAGTTCATCCTCGCTTTTGATGGGGAGGCAATGGTCAGTTTGAATCTGGGGCATGGATTCTGGAATGGCAGAACGCTCGATCTGAAGCTTTTCAATTTGCCACTGCAATAGCTTGCCAAACTCCTGCATCGCCTCCAGATAGTCCTCGAATCCTTCTGCACCATAATACTGATCAATACCAAACAAATTATTCTGATCACAATAGCAGACCAGATAAGGCTTCTTGCTATTCGTCGTGTCGATGCCCAAAATAACCTCGACCCTGCCAATGGGCAACGCCTGATAGACCTCATAATCGCCAGCCATTCGTTTCTCCTGCTCCATCGTCAATCCTCCCGACACCTTTTGCGATTAGTCTGCTTCGGCTTGGTTACCGTTCCTTGTGCCTGCTTCCTAAGCGGTCGTTCCTCCTCCTCGGACGGACAGCTCTGCGTGAAACCCGGCTTTTCCTTCATTAGTTGCTCATACTGACGCCGTCTTCCTTCGGTAAAATCCATCGGACTGCTCCTTTCTGCAAAAATGGGCATAAAAAAATCTCTCCATCTGAGAGAGACGATAGGGTGAATTAACGCTCGTGTTCCCGTTCCCGCTGTTTCCTGCGATACCAGTTTTCCAATAATTGCACGAGCAGGTCTTCCTTTTGTTGCTCGGTAAATTCTTGCGGAAAGAACTTTTCAACACGCTCCTTACGGATCGTCAGCTTCTCCTTCTGATTGGGCTTTTCCTCTGTCAAAATAGCAAAGATAACATCACCGTTCAGCTTGCCATCCTGATTAAGCTTTTTCATACGCTGCGCCTGCGCCAGTGATGGCGTACAGTCCTCGGCCTGCATCGTTTCCAGCAGAGCTTGCTGTTCTTTCTCGGCCAAGTAAGAGATTTCAACCGCGGGGCCAAATGCCATTTCCTTGTCATCGACCATATCAAGAATGGGAGGAATGAGTTCTGTCAGGCGGATATAGCGTTGTATCTGTCTGCCACTCTCACCAGATTCACGCCCTACTATATCTGCACTTTCCAACTTCCCGACAACTTGTCGGGAAGTTAAATCTGACCGTCGGCCTTGTCGAGTGATTGCAGCTAGCTTCATTTTATAGGCAAATGCCTTTTCTCTTGGGGACACATGCTCCCGTTGCAAGTTACTGTCCACCATAATAATGGTCGCCTGATCATCATCCAACTCACGAATAATACATGGAATAGACTCCATTCCCGCCATTTCACTCGCCTTTTTACGCCGATGCCCGGAAACCATTTCAAAGCCACCATCAATTTTGGGACGTACCAGCACAGGAACCAGTACCCCGTATTGCTTTACGCTCTCCGCCATCTCCAGCATTTCATCGTCCGCCTTTACTTTAAAGGGGTGATCAAGGAAATCACTGATCTCTGCCAGCGGAATTTCCTTGATCTGTTCCTTCTGTGTCGCACTCCGGGTTTCTTCCGTCGTAAACAAATCATCGACTGTGGTCAGCTTTATGCTGGCGCGCCGGTCTTCTTTCGCTGCCAATATCCTGCACCTTCCTCGTTAATGAAGCGTATGCCTTGGCAACTTGTCCGTTCGGATCGTGCGCATAAATGCTTTTGCCGCGTGCGCTGGTTTCCGCCGCGCGGATAGAGAGAGGAATTTCTGTTTGAAACACACGCAGCTTGTCCCCATAATCGCGGCGAAGGATGAACGAGATATCTTTGGCAAAATTGGTACGGCTGTCGACCATAGTGAGCAGCACCCCCTCTACTACCAGCTTCTTATTGATCTGACGTCGAACGCGGGCAACTGTCTGTAACAACTGTGTCATTCCTTTTGCGGGCAAATAATGCGCCTGAACAGGAATGATGACGCTATCTGCCGCTGCCAAAGCATTAATCGTCATCATCCCCATGCTTGGCATACAGTCGATCAGGATATAATCATAGTTATCTTTTACCGAATCAACATACCCGCGCAGTATCGTTTCCCGGCTCATCGTATTGACAAGCGCCACTTCAACGGCAGACAATTCGATGTTGCCCGGCATCAGGTCAATTCCCTCGTGATGCTGCAAAATACCCTCCTGTGGATCGAAGGCTTCCTCTGCCATACATTTTTGCAGCATTGTCGCCAACGATACCGGGAGGTTGTCCGGCTCTTGAAAGCCAAGCGAATCCGTTAAATTCCCTTGCGCGTCAGCATCCAGCAGCAGCACCCGGTTGCCTTCCGCCGCCAACCCAATGCCGAGGTTGACCGCTGTCGTTGTTTTGCCCACGCCGCCTTTCTGATTGGCAAGGGCGATAACCTTGGCCATGTGGTTCAGTCTCCTTTCAATAGAAAAGGCCGGTTGCTTCGAGGAATTCGAGCGTCGGCCTTTTAAGGCTATCTATATTAAAAGAGATCACCCAAAAAGGATGAACTCTTGGATATTCTACTTCAAAGGGTACTTTCATCTACGGGCAAAAGCATTTCCGTCAAGCTGCTTGCTTTCTGCGTTGCACCAGAAACTTAGAATAACAACAAGTGTCTGTACACATGCAGGCTTTATACCTGCGGGCAAACCCTTACAGTAATCACTGATGGGTGAGTAATAGGTAACCATAAAAAAATTTATCCGGCGGACAGCGGTGAACTGTCTCCATAAGCGCACGCTTACGCTTCCTCCAGGATCGCTGCAGGCCGCCCCCATTGCGATAAACTGTGGCTAGACGGAAGTATCATGATCCCACCATGCAGGTCATCGCCGTAAATGGAACCACCATTTCGTTATGCACCACGAAATCGCTCTCATCTTGTCCTGCATGATGAACGGACGGCAAGAACAATATGGTCATGGCGCGCTTGCATACTGGCTACCCTTCGAGGCTGCATGGGGAATGTACCGGACAAACTTGTATTCAATTTTCAAAGGGCGGTTTTGAGAGATTTTGTCTCTCTATAAGCCGTTTCATTTTTCGGGCAAAATCGGGTACTCTGAGAAATTTTTTTGGAGGAATTTATTTCGGGGCTGTATGGTCTTCTTCTACTCTATCCAAGACAACTGCTTCGCATAGTCTGGCATCGGTCGCAAAGCATGTCTTAATTATCAAACTAAACTAAAACATCTGTTCATAACCGTCCAACTTTTTTAGATCAAAATTTAAATTAAAAGACTATTTGTCCAACTGTGTCCAATAATAATTTGACTAATTTCGTTACCCCATAATATAATGGATACACAAATCATCACCAAGAATTGAGGAGAATAAATGAAATCAGGCTTGATAATAAAATTGATTGAAGCACATTGCACTGGAAGCGAGGATGCGTTTAAGAAAGCCCTTGATGATTTGGCGAATGATGAGGAACGCAAAGGAAACGCCTCTCTGTCCAACTCTCTCAGGAATGCCTATTCATCTGATAAAAAAAGCATATCGTTCTCTTCAAGTCCCATATCTGAAATGACTTTTTCTATGCAAAATGCTCTGCCAACTCCTAAAGATAAAGACAGCGCACTGGAACTTATAGAGGTTTTACACCCTAAAGTCAAGTTGACTGATGTCGCACTACCAGAAAAAACAAAAGCTGCATTACATCAAATTATTGAAGAGCAAAAACAAGCAACTGATTTGTTATCTAAAGGTATCTCGCCCACTAATCGGATATTATTCTGTGGTCCACCCGGTTGTGGAAAGACTTTGACAGCAAACGCAATTGCTGGAGAAATTGATATTCCAATTGCTTATGTAAGACTAGATGCACTAGTATCCTCATATCTGGGACAAACAGGAACAAACATTAGAAAAATTTTTGAATTTGTAAAAAACAAACGAATCATGTTGTTTTTAGATGAGTTTGATGCGATCGCCAAAAAGAGGGATGATGCACACGAACTAGGGGAATTGAAAAGGGTTGTGACGACGCTGCTTCAAAATATGGATTCAATGCCAGCAAACGTCTTTTTGGTAGCTGCCACCAATCATCATCATCTTCTTGACCCCGCAATTTGGAGGAGGTTTGATACTTCAATATTGTTGGAATTACCCAATACACAGCAGCGTGAAAGCATTATAAGTAAGTTTATCAGTGAGACCCTTGATGGATATATAATTGAAGTTAAACTTTTAACGACTTTGACAGAAGGTATGAGTGGTGCACAAGTGGGGACCTTTTTGCAGGCAGTCGCAAAGTATTGTATCATGCATCACCGAGAGAAGAATGTTACAAAAGAAGATATTGCCAACGTTTGGGTTAAACAATCTACTCTTTTGGTTAGCGAAGATAGCGATGCATATACTCACGCTCTCTATAAGCTGAATAAAAGCGGTATATCTATGCGCACACTCGAAGAAATAACAGGGATATCAAAATCTACTTTGAGCTACAGATTCAATAAGGAGGAGAAGATTGATGAGCAAGGATAAAAAAAGCCACTTGTGGATTCCAGATGAGGAAGTACAACGATTGAATAAAGCGCTAAGGGCTATTCCACCGCAGAGAAATGTATCCTACGCGGAACATGGTTCCAAACTAAGCCACAGCCTGAAAGAGATTAAACATACTTTGGATTCAGTTGCAACCGACAACTCATTAGGGGATTCAGATTTACTTGTTTTTAACATTGAATTGCCCGATGGTGAAAAAATTCAAGATAAACAAACTTTATTCGATTCTAACGGTATGAAAGTAAGGGCAGTAAAGAATGTGAGAAGTGCTATCGTCACCTCTACAAGCACCCAGTTTCAAACTCTGAGAAATCGAGTGGACGCGTATACACGGAATGGAACCGGGAAAACTTACTTCGATTTCATTGAAGATTTCAAGCCCTATATCGGTTCTGAAAAGAATTCAAGGGAATTGCAAAAGTTAGCTACTTCTGCTCAAATCCCTGTTATTTTAGATATTCAACTGATGTTGATACCAAATCTTGAAGATCACGTTTACCAAACGACAATGACCCAGTTGCTAGAAAAAATCAATGCAACAAAAGGAGAACTTCAAGAGTCACCTTACTATTTATCGGACAGAACACCTGTTGTCCGTGCAATAATTCCTTCGACTGCATTATCTCGATTTGAAAATGATTCTGCTATCTATAGGATTGAGAAAACTGATTTTTTTAACGTAGATGCCACACAAAATACCGCGATCGACTTGGAAAGTATAGAAATTGATCCCAGCGTAAACGTAGATGAACTGCCAATTGTCGCTGTGTTGGACTCTGGTGTAAGTTTTCCTCAATCTCTGTCTGCTTTGATTACCCAGAATTGGATTGCTCCTAATTCTGGTGCTGGTGATGGAGACCACGGGACTAAGGTTGCAAGCCGAGTAGCGTTTAAGTACCTAAACCAACAGTTGCAATCGAATATAGTTACTCCGAGAGCTAGAATCCTAGATTGCAACATTCTTGACGGAAGTGTGCCAGTAAATATTTTCATACAGCGTATACAAGCAGCGGTAAACGCACACTCCGATATTGTGAAAATTTACAATTTATCCGCAAATGCAACGTCACCTATTGAAGGGGATGAGATGAGCATTGTCGGTTATGAATTGGATGCCTTGCAACTAAGAACTGGCGTACAGTTTATTGTCTCCGCGGGCAACCATACACTTTGGAAAACAGAATTTCGTTTGGAAGATATTATTGATGATGATGATTCAAGAATCTCGGCCCCAGCGGATTCTATGCTATCTATAGTTGTTGGATCAATTGTAGGCGCAGACCATGAGAATAGTCTTTCCGAAAGAAACCAAATAGCACCGTATAGCCGACGCGGTCCCGGTTTCAAAGGATTCTCAAAACCAGATTTAAGTGCTTATTCGGGGACGATCGTTCTTGATGGTCAAGACGCATCAGTTCCTAATGATCCCCTTTCAATGCTGATATCAAAAGACGGCAAGCTAATAGCTGACGCAGGGACTAGCTTTTCTGCTCCTATAGTAGCAGGAGACTATGCAGAGATATTAAATTCGATTCCGGATCGAGACACGTTACTTTCTAAAGCCCTGCTTTATCACAATGCTGCTGTACTGTGGGACGAAGACGGGATGGAAGAAGACGAGCTTACCCTAGCACATAATCTGTATGGTAGAGGGCTTTCTAATGTTGAAGAAAGTAGGTTCTCATCTCCGTCAAAAGTAACTTTTGTCAGGACAGGCTCTTTGAACAGAGTTACTAAAGAAAGAGTCTCAATTTACATGCCACAAATTTTGGCAGCCCAAGTAGGTCGTAACGTTGCAAAAGTATCTGTAACCTGTGTTTCCAGACCATTGGTTGATAGAACAAAAGGAACAGAATATTTAGGTGCGTATATACGGGCTTCATTAAAGAAAAGTCATTCGGATGGAGTCACATTAATGCCTGTTCAACAGGATTACCGAGAAGGCAGACAAAAATGGGACATTTGCCATCAGTTTAGCAAAACATTTTCCAAATTTAATTCTGGTGATTGGCAAATTTGGCTCGAACTTTTTGGACGGTGGGACGATAAAAATGATGATGTTCCCTATGCACTTGTTGTCACTATAGAAGATGTTAGTGGAACGTTGGATGTTTACAGTGAAATAGAAGCTTTAAACAGGTACAGAGCACTTAATACAATTCGTATTAGACTTGATAATTAACCGACTCTCTGCTGTTGCCTTAACATAACTCAAGGGGCTGCCAAGTCAGTAAAACTGAGGGACTGTAAAATAAATTGTGTAAACTCCTAAACCAGACTACTATAGAAGTAGACAACGAGAGGCAGGAGAACACGATGGGAATGTTTACAAAGGAACAGCTAC
>NZ_JBHTJZ010000062.1:0-25730 GCF_042675905.1 Paenibacillus chungangensis
CAATAATGCAGCTCTTTGACACCAAATATTACCAAATGGACACTGGCTATCTGACATGAAGACCCCTAACGTTTTTGGCCTTTGTCCACGGGAAATTATTTTCTGACAATTCAGATTAATTATTGTGTTAGTTTTTATGCAACGCTACTGAGTCGGTATAGTTCGCAAGATCATAAGGTTAGAGTAAGAGCAGAAGTGACAGTCAGTATAGTTAGTGAGAGAGTAAAAAGTTAGTGTAAGCGTGAAAGTTAATATAAGAGTAAAAGGTAGGGTACGAGCAAGACGCAATCGTGTTTTTGTTCGAGCCAGATGTGCTAGGAGGAGCGAACAGCAAAAAAGCCTGCAGAAGCGTGTCGATGGTTCTGCGGGCTCTGATCTACTTCGTAATATCGATGAAGCCTTCGCCGAATACGTCGCGGACGTCGTGAATGGTGATGAACGCATCCTTGTCGATTTCTTTTACGATTTTTTTTAATTTGGATACTTCCTGCTTGCTGATGACGATATACAAAATGTTCTTGGCTTCCTTCGTATAATAGCCTTGGCCGGAGAGGACAGTGACGCCGCGATCCATCTGCACGTTGACGCGGCTTGCGATCTCGTGGTGATGGCGCGATATAATATTGACCGCTTTCTTCGGATTCAGTCCTTCGATAAGGAAGTCCATCACTTTCGTTCCCACATATAACATAAGAATCGTAATCATAAGCTTCTCCGCCCCGATGATGAAGTAGGAAGAGAAGGCGACGATCAGATCGAAGAAGAGCAGCGCGTAGCTGATGTTCCAGTCCAGATACTTATTCGCGATACGAGCGAGAATGGTGGTGCCGGCTGTCGTACCGCCTGAGCGGATAATGAGACCGATTCCGACGCCGGCGAAGATGCCGCCGAATATCGCGTTGATAATAAGCTCGTTGGAATCAATGCTCCAGTCTTTCGTCAAGTGCAGGAAGACGGAGTTGAACACGACGGCCAGAATCGTATAGACGACTGTAGAGCGGTCAAGGAAGCGATAGCCGACGATGAGCAGGATCGCGTTAAGAACGAAGTTCACCAGACTCGGCGACCATTGGAACATATAATACAATATAATAGTGACGCCGACGACTCCGCCTTCGCCAAGCTCATTGGGAATAACGAACAGATTGATGGACAATGCGAAGATGAGTGCGCCAATCATGATCATCACGATATCCCATATTCTTCTCTTCATATAAACGTGAACACCTCAACCTTGTCTATAGCTTGTTTAACCATTCAATTCAACCATTCCATTCTATTGCTAGCATAGCTCTCCCTTCAGAAGAAAATACCCAAGCTCTTAAAACTTGGGCATCAACACATGAAAAGTCTCAGGCAGCTATTCAAGCATTCTCATTGTACACGAATTGTGATTAAGGGTGAAGAGTAGTTTGCTGCTGCTTTAACGTAGCGCATAGCTAATCGCGTGACCCGCGGAATTGCATGGGCGACAGACCTGTCGCTTTCTTGAATATACGGCTGAAATGGTAGGGGTCCTTGTATCCGACCTGCTCGCTAATCGCGGAGACAGACAGCGAGGTGGATTGCAGCAGATGCTTCGCCTTGCCGACACGCAGCCGGTGCGTATACGAAGTGATAGTCGTGCCCGCATACTTCCGGAAGATGGAGCAGATATATTCGTACTTGCGGTCGACGGCGATCTCCAGTTGTATCTTGTCTATCGGTTCGCCATGATTCTCATCAATATAATTGACGATGCGGCGATACAAGAGGAAGGAGGAGGACGCTTCCTCATGAATATGACAATCGCTCAGCCACTGATTTCCGATTCGTTCCAGTATGCTCCACAAGATGCTTTGCACCCGAATTCGGTAATACCCTCTCGCTTCCGCCAATTCCTCCGCCAGCTCCTCGAACAGGCTTGCCAGCTGGAAGCGCTTGAGCATACGCAAGCGCTTGGGCAGGATGAGGCTGACGCTATTGCCGTCATTGTCCCTCAGCTCACTCTCTTCTTCGGTGAACGCGATCCGCCCTGCGGCCAGATCTTCCGAGGGCAGCTCGTGCAGCGGGCCTGTGAATTGAATCCAGAAAAATCCGGCGTCGCTTCCAATACGGCGCCAGCCGGAATGCGCTTCCCATGGCGCTAACAGATAGACGTCTCCGCCAGACAAGGTCAGCTGCTCGTCCTGTGCCTGCAGGTAGACGGGGCCGTTCATGACGAGAATTAACTGATAGTGCGGATTTTCGTGCGTCCGTTGATAGAACAGCTCGTCCCCTCGATGGTAGTTGGCCCATTTCACATCCAGTACGGACAAGCTTGACAGGGAATAGTGCTTCATTTTGGAATGTCCACCTTTACGATTATTCGGCGTGCGGATCTTAATACGGTCTATTCTCATGCAGGCACGGAGCCTATATGCTCGAATTAGAGTCATTATAGCACACCAGTGCGGGAGGAGAGGACGAGATGGCAGGAAGATTCACGCAAGAGCAACTGTATGAGAAGGTGTATGGAGGTTGGCTGGGCAAAAATATCGGAGGGACGCTGGGCGTTCCCGTCGAAGGGCGCAAGGAGCTGCTGGAGCTGACCGATTATCCGGTGCTGCCGGACGAGCCGCTGGAAAATGACGACCTGGACATGCAGCTTGTCTGGCTTCATGCGCTGGAGCAGTATGGCCCGCGACTGACGGCCAGAGAACTGGGACAGGAATGGGCGGATCATATCTTCTTCCCATTCGACGAGTATGGGTATGCGCTGGCGAATCTGAGGCGCGGACTGCACGCTCCGGTATCCGGCAGCTTCAACAATCCGTTCAAAGATTGCATGGGCTCGCCGATTCGTTCGGAGATCTGGGCGATGGTGGCGCCGGGCAATCCCGATGTAGCGGCTTATTACGCTTATCAGGATGCGATTGTCGATCATGCGGGCGGGGAAGGCGTCTACGGCGAGATGTTCTTCGCCGCGATTCAGAGCGAGGCATTCGTCACCGGTGACCGTGATCACCTCATCCAGAAGGGGCTGTCCTATATGCCGGAGGATTGCCGAACGGCTCGGGCGGTGCAGGACTTGTTGAGCTGGCACGAGGAGGGTCGAAGCTGGAAGGAAGCGAGGGAGCTGATCCTGAGCCATCACGGCCATCCCAACTTCACGGACGCGCCGCAAAATATCGCCTTCACCTTGCTGGGCTGGCTATACGGCGAAGACTTCGGGGACGCCATACTGAAGGCGGTCAATTGCGGTTACGATACGGACTGCACGGGGGCGACGCTAGGGGCGATTCTGGGCATTATTGCGGGGCGGACCGGCTTACCGGAGCGGTGGGTGAAGCCGGTCGGCGATCGCGTCGTCGTCAGTCCTCCGGTGAATGGCTTCCGCGCGCCGCGCGATCTGGATGAGTTGACAGAACGTACGCTGCGGGCCGGAATGGAGGTGGAAGCATACTGGCAGTCAAGAGAAGTGCCGCGGCTTTCGCACCCTGACGCTGCGCTCACTGCCGTCTCGTTCAGTATCCCCGAAGGATCGGCAGAGGCATGGGGAATTCAAGCCACGATCGACTATGGCGCCGCCGGTCCTGCCATCGATGCGGGAGAAGCGAAGCCACTCGTCCTTACGCTGCGGAATGGATCGGAGACGGCGGTTAGAGGAACGGTACAGCTGGAGGTGCCGGAGGGGTGGATGACGGAGCCGGCGAGGGCGTTCCACCTGGAGCCCGGAGCTACAATGGAATGGACAACAGTCGTGAATGCGGATGATAAGATACAGTCGGTCTATTCGCTTCAGCTGCACATCGATCGGCAGCATGATCGGTCCGTCTGGAGAAGGGAGACTGTCCCGTTCACACTGATCGCTGCAGGCAGCTGGCTTGCGGGACCGGAAGGAAGGGAACCGGTCAGAATCGCCGCGCCAGGCAATGCATTGCATGAAGCGGTTGGTCTGAATATCCAGGAGCCCGGCCGCTATCTGTTCCATACCCAGTTAATCGTTCCGGAAGAGCGGGAGATGAAGTTGATTGTCGAGACCGAGGCAGCAGTCAGTGTGACCGTGGACGGGGAACGGGTGCTTCAGGGTGACAGACATTCCGAATGTATACCGGCGTTCCATCGCTCATCGGATAGCAGAACTGTCATTCTTCGCTTGGCGGCAGGGGCGCATCCGCTTGAGATTGCCCTGGAGAAGGATGAGCGGCCGCTCCAGCTTCATGTCATTGCGACAGCACCAGAGTCTGCGGACGAGCCGGGAAGCTTCTATTATTATACGGACGTATTATTCCATATCTAACATTGAAGGCGGAGTCGCGATTGTCGCGACTCCGCTTGCGTATTTTCGACATATTTCAGCCGGTCACATTTGAAATTTATGACATTGATGGCAGGTTGGGATATTATGTCTTAAGTCCTATATACTATTTCTTTATTGTAAAGAAAGTGCTATCCTCTACATTACTATACCAATATTACCCATGTTTTTGCGGCGGAAGCACTATGTAGAGTGTAATTAATGTCCCATTCAAATTATTTGAGCAATCGTTTTCCTGCTAACTTTTACCTTTACACCGTTGTAAAAGGTGGATATATTTATAAAGTATCTGTCGAATCTCTGAAAAAATGATGTTTATCGACATCTCCTATGGTAGAATGTAGTCGAACGCACGAGTAGAACTTGTACGAAGCCGGGAAGTGACTGATATGATCGATATACATACCCATATACTACCTGGAATCGACGATGGCGCGTCCACGTTCGATGACACCTTGCAGATGGCGGAGGCGGCCTATCGGGAAGGCATTACTACCCTTATTGCTACGCCTCATCACGCCAATGGCCACTATATGAATCTAGCAGACGATGTCCGTAAGCTGACAGCCGAGATGAATGGAAGGTTGCGCGATGCGGGCGTTCCTGTCTCCATTGCTTGCGGTCAAGAGATTCGTGTGCACGACGATCTGCTGGATGCCTGGCATCGGGCTGAGCTGCTGACGCTTGCAGATTCTTCTTACGTGCTGCTGGAGATGCCTTCCTCCCGTGTTCCATCCGGCATGGAGGAGCTCATTCACGAGCTTCATATTATGGGCATACGCCCTATCATTGCTCATCCGGAGCGCAATGCGGACATCGTCCGCTCGCCGGAAGTGTTGGCTGAGCTGGTAGATGCCGGCGCTTGCGCGCAAGTGACGACCCATTCGCTGCTGGGCGGATTCGGCAAGAAGATCGAGCATGCCTCATGGACGCTCATGAAGCAGGGGCTGATTCATCTGCTGTCTTCCGACGCCCACCATGTAGAGCGTCGGGGATTCCGCATGCAGGAGGCTTATGAGACGGTGGAAGCGCGCATGGGCAAGGAATGGATGGAGTACTTGCAGAGCAACGCCCGTCAGGTGATGGAGGATGGCGCAATAACGGCTCCGCCCGTATACTCCGCCAAGGGGGCGGCGAAGCGGCTGTGGGCCAAGCTGTTCAGATAGTAGAACGTTCCATCCGATTATTCCAGTCATTCGCCGCAAGGCGAGTGCAATTATACAACAATATTATATAGAGGTGAGAGAAAGTGACATTAAGAAGAAAAATTGCGGCATCTACGATTGCGGCAAGCCTTGCAGTAACAGCTTTCGCCGGTATTCCGCTCAGTAATAAAGGTCTGGCGGAGAAGCTCGGCGCAAGCGCAGTTGTCTATGCGGCAGATGCTTTCCCGAGTGCGGATGTCATCAATAAGGTGAAGACACTTCGCGACGCGCTTATCGCAACTAACGGCCTGGACGAAGTGAATGCGCTGCGTACAGCTATGCAAGATCTGAGCATGACGGATCGCCAGACAATCGCCGAATCTATCATCAACAAGTTAGTATCAGGCTTCACCGGCACTGAACAAGACGATCTGAAAGTAAGCTTGAGCAATCTGCTGGTCGACGCCATCGCCATTACATATGACGCAGATCTTACGAAGCTTGAAGAGCTGCGTACGAATTACCATGACGATCTTCAGAAGATCGCTACCGCTGCAGAAGTTGATAATTTGACCGTTGACGATATTGTAGCTTACTTCCTGAAAGTGCAAGATGAGGTAGTAGATGTCGTCAGCTCCAAGTCGTTGCTGGAACTGAAGCAGCTACTGAGTGATGCTGAAGGATTCAATACCATCATGGAGGAAGCGCTGGCTTCCATTACTGGATCGTATCATATTGAAGGCATCTTCCTGTATTATGGTGTGACAACGGAAGATGTGAGAGATGCGATGAACGCATTGAAGGATGCTATATCTGACGCTGACTTGTTCGAGAATGCAGCGCTTGCGTTATATGGCGCGTACAGTTATATCTATGACAGCAGCACGGTTCCGCCAGTCGGTGGCGGCGGAGCTGCTCCTGGTGAAGTAGAACAGCTTGTGACAGAGCTCGAAGAGCTGAAGGAGAAGCTGGAGAACGCTACTGACGAGGAGAAAGCCGAGCTGATCGCCGAAGCGGTGGAGAAGTCGCAAGAAGTGATTGAGACAGCTACGACGCTGAAGAACTTGACGGCGAAGATCGCAGACGGCGTGAAAGTGTACGAGCTGGATGCGAAGGATATTGTGAAGATGCTGGAGAACGTGAAGAAGGTTGCGGATCAACTGAAGGAAACGACCGGCGTCGAGCTTGCTCCCATTAGCCTGAACATTGAGATTGGCGAAGTAAGCGAGAGCGGCGTAAGCGTATCTCTTACGAAGGAGATCATCGATGCAGCTGTCGGCACAATCGTGAACGGCGTCAACGTGACGGTGAACGGACTTGGCTTGACGATTCCGTTCGGCGGCACATTCAGCGACGATCTTGACCTCGATATTGACTGGACCGAAGCGGAAGAAGGCATCGTAGGCGGACTGCCGGCTGCATCTGCCATCTATGACTTCAATCTATCGGTAGGCGGAGAGAACACGACTGAATTCAGTCGTTCCATCATTCTGGATCTGCCTATTCACACGACGGATTCCTTAGATGAAGAGCTGCTAACTGTTGCGAAGGTGCTTCCGGACGGTACGCTTGAGATCCATGGCGGACGCGTAACGGGCACACGCATCGTGGAGAACCGTCCGAGCTTCTCCTCGTATGTCGTCGTGGAGAACAAGGTATCGTTCGAAGACGTCGCGCGCGTCGAGGCATGGGCTGGACGCTCCATTCAAGTAATGGCGGCGAAGGGCGCAATTATCGGCAAGTCCGAGGGCAAGTTCGCGCCGGATGACAAGGTGACTCGCGCTGAGTTCGCGAAGATGCTTGTGCGCGCATTTGATCTGGAGAGCAACACAGCGAAGGAAGGCTTCTATGACGTATCGGCTGATGACTGGTTCGCGTCCTACGTTGCTGCGGCAGTAGAGACGGGCATCATTAACGGCCGTTCCGAGACGAGATTCGCTCCTGAAGCTACGATTACTCGCGCCGAGATGGCGACGATGATCGCACGCGCTCTGGGTGCAGACGATACTATTGACGTGGATGCGGCTCTGGCAGACTTCTCCGATGCGGATGACATTCTGGATACACTGAAGGTCGGCGTTGCATTCGCAGCGGCTAACGGTATTGTGGAAGGCAAAGGCGAAGGCAAGTTCGCTCCTAATGATAATGCTACCCGCGCGCAAGCGGCGGTTATCATTCATCGCGCTCTGAACAAGTAATTATTAGTACACCCTAACTAATAATGCTTTCTACGAGATCTTCCTCTCATGCAGATGGGAGGAAGATTTTTTGTTAGATGATGTAGATAATTGGAGAAATTCAGGTTACTATGTTTGAGAAATCGCTACCCTCGACCTATACCTTGATGTTTAGTCTTGTTAATTGGAGGAGTAATCAGTGTCTAATGAACTAGAATTGCGGCATTATTTCGCTATAATCCGTAAGAGATTAGTTTTTATACTACTATTTGTTGTGTTATGCTCGGCTGCTGCGGCCATCTATAGCATCTACTTCAAGGACAAAATGTACGAAGCCTCGACGAAAATTATCGTTAACCAGACGGCTTCACAGCTTGCAACAGGCCAGCTTGATATTAATCAAATCAACTCCAATATCAAGATGATCGAGACGTACAAGGAGATTATCAAGACGCCGGCCATACTGGATAAGGTGGCCAGTCAGTATCCCGGATTGGAATTGACAGCTGAGCAGCTGGCGTCCAAAATCCGTGTCAGCTCTGTCAATAACACGCAAGTGATGACACTTGTTGTTCAAGATATACACTATCGCAAGGCGGCAGAGACTGTGAATGCCGTGTCCCTTATCTTCCAGGAGGAGATTCAGAATATATTCAAGGTGGAGAATGTATCGATATTAAACAGTGCGGATCCGGAAGCGAGTCCAGGCGCAGTATCGCCTAATGTGCCGCTGAATATTGCCATTGCATTCGTGGTGTCGCTCATGCTTGCCGTCGGCGTCGTGTTCTTGCTCGAATATCTGGATGACACGATTAAGACGGAAGAAGATGTGCTGGAATATCTCGGTCAGCCAACTCTGGCCATGATCTCGAAGATGAATACCGAGGAGGCCAAATCAGGCGGCAAGCAGGTATCCAATCAAACGTACAAGGCAGGTGAATTCGAGCGTGTCACGATTGAAAAGTAAACGTCAGCTAATTACGCTCCTCAATCCGCGTTCGCCCATATCGGAAGCCTATCGGTCGCTTCGCACCAATATCGACTTCTCCTCCATTGACGAGAAGCTGCAGACGATCATGGTGACTTCGGCAGGACCGGGCGAAGGGAAGTCGACGACGATTACGAATCTCGCCGTCACCTATGCTCAATCCGACAGGAAGGTCGTCCTGATCGATGCGGATCTGCGCAAGCCCACCGCTCACCGCACGTTCATCCTGTCCAATCGCTGGGGACTATCCTCTGCCATTGCGCAGCAGTGCTCCATCGAGGAGGCGATCCAGATGACGACGATTCCGAATCTGGACGTCATTACATCGGGAGACATCCCGCCTAACCCTTCGGAGATGATGAACTCCAAGCGGATGACGGCGATTCTGGCGCAGCTGCGTTCAATATATGACATCGTGCTAATTGATACGCCTCCGCTGCTGGCGGTGACGGACGCTCAGATTGTCGCCACGAAGTGCGACGGCGTCATTATGGTCGTCAATCAAGGCAAGGTGAAGCGCGATATTGCGAAGAGGGCCATACAGAATCTGGAGAATGTCAATGCCAGAATTCTCGGCGTCGTACTGAACAACGTCAAGCGCAGAGCGAGTGAAGAAGCTTACTACTATTACTACGGGAGTCAGGAGTAACAGTCGATCAAGGTTGTGCTCGTAGAGTATACGGAGGGAACATGGGATGAGTTATAAGAAGAGGATGTTAATCTTGCTGGCGCTGGATATTGCGATTATATGGGTTGCAATCGCAGTCTCCTACATGTTCCGCTTTAACGGCGACATCCCTCCAGCCTATGAGTGGAAGATGTACATATTCGCGCTTGTGTCTACCGTTATATCCGGATTCTGTCTGTTCTTCTATAGGATGTACAAGCGAAGCTGGCAGCATGCCAGCATTGGCGAGATTGTGGAGCTGTGCAAGGCGATACTGATCGGTACCGTCCTGTCCTATCTTGCTACATGGCTGCTATGCGGCGAACGGGTGCCATTGTCCATCGCGACTCGCACCTTGGAGATCATGTTGCTGCTGATGGGCGGTTCCAGATTCGCATGGCGGCTTATACGGGTCAACCGGTACAAGAAGTCGGAGAATGCGACGAATATGCTGGTCGTAGGGGCCGGGGATTGCGGAGCGCTTATTGCCAAGGAAATAATGACAAGCGAACGCTTCAAGGGCAGCCGGTTGATCGGATTCATCGACGATGACCCTTATAAGCTGAACATGCGGGTAGCCGGTCATCCCGTGATGGGGGACAGAAGCTGCATCGCTTCCATCGTGAAGAAGTACAATATTCATGATATTGTGATCGCGATGCCATCTGCGAGGCGGTCTGAAGTGAAGGACGTCATTCACGTCTGCAAGCTGACCGGCGCCAAAGTGAAGATCATCCCCGCTATTAATGATCTCATTACAGGTGAGCTCGCGGTGGAGAAGCTGCGCAGCGTCGAAGTGGAAGACTTGCTCGGCCGCGATCCGGTGCGTATCGATATGCAAGGCGTGTTGAACTATGTGAGCCATAAGGTTGTACTCGTCACAGGGGCGGGAGGGTCGATCGGCTCGGAGCTGTGCCGCCAGATCGCTTCATTTCAGCCGGAGAAGCTGCTGCTGCTCGGCCACGGCGAGAACAGCATCTATACGATTGAGATGGAACTGCGAGAGAGGTTCCCCGAAGTCTGTCTGGAGACCGTCATCGCTGACATACAAGATCGCGAGCGAATGAAGGATGTGTTCCAGCGCTTCCGGCCGCAGGTCGTCTTCCATGCCGCAGCTCACAAGCATGTGCCGCTTATGGAGCGCAATCCGAGCGAGGCAGTGAAGAACAACGTATTCGGCACAAGGAATGTGGCGGATTGCGCGGATCAATACGGGACGGAGAGATTCGTCATGATCTCGTCTGATAAGGCCGTTAATCCCACCTCTGTCATGGGCGCGACGAAGCGCATTGCAGAGATGTACATACAGAGCATGAATGAATCCAGCACTACCCAATTCGTAGCGGTACGCTTCGGTAACGTGCTGGGCAGCCGCGGCAGCGTCATCCCGCGCTTCCGGCAGCAGATTGCCGCAGGCGGTCCCGTCACCGTCACCCACCCCGACATGGTTCGCTACTTCATGACGATACCGGAAGCGGTGCAATTGGTGATACAGGCGGGCTCATTCGCGCAAGGCGGTGAGATCTTCATCCTGGACATGGGCAACCCCGTTCGCATTAAGGATCTGGCGCAGGACCTGATTCGGCTATCCGGTTACGAGCCCGATGTCGATATTGAGATCCAGTATACCGGCATGCGGGAAGGAGAGAAGCTGTTCGAGGAACTGCTGACAGAAGTGGAAGCCACGACGGCGACCCAGCATGAGCGGATCTACGTCGGCCAGCCGATCGAGATTAGCCGGTCGGATCTGGACATGCAGTTCCGTCGGCTGGAGAAGGTGCTGGGTGAAGACCAGGCGTCTGTCCGCGGCGTCATTGAACGCATCGTTCCATTCTATTCGCAGGTGTCCTGATTCAATCAGAACATAAGGAGGCCTTCATTATGCGTCATAACAAGTGGAAAAAAGTAATAATATGGACAGCATCATTGGTCATACTTCTTGGTATAGGTGGTCTATTCGCAGCGAATTACGTTGTGGATAGGCTTCTTGCTTCCTTATCGGACAGTCTAGGGGAAGAATTACTAGCAGATCACGCTCATCCGGACGATTCTTCTCCGAATAATAATACCCCACCCCCGAGCTCTTCCGATGTCAATCAAACATTACCAGATGAAACTGAACAATCACTAAACAATGACAACGTATCCGAGACAGATGATGAGGGGCAACCATCCTCAGCCGATCCCGGTGAAGAGGGTAAATACAATCCTGAGATTAGCACGGAGAAGGCGAAGGATGTACAAGAGAACATCACCGTTAATGAGAAAGCGAAGCTGACGGCAGTCTTCCTGAAAGAGCTAAGCATGGACGATCTGAAGGCTCTGCAAGAGCTGGCTAGTGGCGGATTATCGCAGGAAGAGAAGAAAGAGGCTAGAACTTTGATCCTGGAGAAGCTGTCGCCTGAACAATATGATGAATTGATTCAAATCGCAAAGAAGTACGGATTGAGTCAAGGGAAGAGTTATGAAGAAGTGTCGAAAGAGAAATAACTCATTCTAAGTAATGATATGGAGGAAGAGAAAAATGAAAGTCAGAAAAGCTATCATCCCTGCAGCTGGACTTGGAACAAGATTCCTTCCCGCCACGAAGGCGATGCCGAAGGAAATGCTCCCGATCGTAGATAAGCCGACCATTCAATATATTGTAGAAGAAGCTGTCGAGTCCGGCATAGAGGACATCATCATCGTGACGGGCAAGGGCAAGCGTGCTATCGAAGATCACTTCGATAACTCGTTCGAACTGGAGCAGAATTTGCTGGAAAAGGGAAAAATCGATCTACTGAACGAAGTGCAGAAGTCGTCCAAAATGGTCGATATTCACTATATACGGCAAAAGGAAGCAAAAGGACTTGGCCATGCGATATGGTGTGCCCGGAAGTTCATTGGCAATGAGCCGTTCGCTGTGCTGCTGGGCGATGATATTGTACAAGCCGAAAAGCCTTGCTTGAAGCAGATGATTGAGCAATTTGATCGATACAAATCTTCCATTATTGGCGTTCAAAGTGTGGAGGAAGATGAGGTATCGCGGTATGGGATTGTTGATGGCCAGGCTATTCACGATCGGCTATATAACGTTAAGAATTTAGTCGAAAAGCCCAGCCAGGAAGATGCACCATCGAACGTAGCCATTTTAGGTAGATACATTCTTAGTCCTTCAATCTTCGACATCTTAGAAAAACAAAAACCAGGCGCAGGCGGAGAAATTCAACTCACTGATGCAATAGCTGAATTGAACAACACAGAAGCGGTCTATGCTTATGAATTTGAAGGCACCAGATACGACGTTGGTGAGAAGCTAGGGTTTATAAAAACGCAGTTAGAGTTTGCTTTACAGCGTGATGAGTTGAGAGATGAACTGATGGAGTACCTTAGAAGTCTAGTTGAATCAAAAAACTAACATGTAGGTGATGACATGAAGTTTTACAAGGGTGTTAAGTTTATAGTTGATATTCTATTATCATTTGTAGCAATCGTGGTCTTATCTCCAATTATGATGACTATAGCACTCTTAATAAAATTGGATTCTAAAGGTCCAGTATTCTTTAAACAAAAGCGAGTAGGAAAAAATAAAAAGCATTTCTATATTTTAAAATTCCGAACTATGCGTACTGATGCGCCTAAAGAAACTCCCACACATATGCTGCAAGATCCTACAGCTTATATTACAAAACTAGGCCAGTTCCTCCGAAAGTCAAGTCTTGATGAATTGCCTCAGATTATCAATATTCTAAAAGGCGAAATGAGTATTATTGGTCCACGTCCAGCCCTCTGGAACCAATACGACCTAATTGAAGAGCGTGACAAATACGGTGCCAATGATATTTATCCAGGCTTGACTGGCTGGGCACAAATCAATGGACGGGATGAAATTCCTATTGAAGTAAAAGCAAAGCTTGATGGAGAGTACGTAGAGAAGCTTGGAGTAAGGATGGATATTCGTTGTTTTTTTGGAACTATTTTAAGTGTTCTTAAAAGCGAAGGGGTAAGAGAAGGCTGGAGTAGCCTAAATAAGGAAGTAGCTAAAAGCAAAGATTTTGGGTTTCATAAAAACCAATAGAAGATGTTGGTATACATTTATTGTCATAGACTTAGCTGGCCATATGTGCAGATCTAATTGGGGGATTAGTTAAAAGTACTATAAAGCAGGAGTTGAATGGGGTAATATGGTATTTGTTTCGCGCGATAGCAAAATTAGACTTGCGAGTAGGAGCATTAGTGATGAAAATTGCTGTACTTTCTAGCCATACGTTATCATTACTTTGGTTTCGTATGGATATGATGAGAGATTTTACAGAAAAAGGACATACCGTTATTGCTTTAGGTTCTGAACCTGAATCTGACTGGAAAAATGAGTTTGCAATACTCAATATTGAATATAGACAACTTTACGTAGAACGAAATGGAATGAATCCGTTAAAAGATTTAAGAACTATATTGGCACTTCATAAGTTTATGAAAGAGGAGCGCCCAGACAGAGTTTTTGCATATCAAGCTAAAACTGTTGTATATGGAAGTATAGCTGCAAGATTAAATGGCATATCTGAAGTCTTTCCTTTAATTGCTGGACTCGGTTCAATTTTAAGAGGGAATGGTTTCAAGAAGAACATAATAAAGATAATAATGAAATTTGAATATTGGGTTGCTTGTAAATGCAGTAAAAAAGTATTTTTTCAGAATCATGATGATAAACAAGAGTTTGTACAGTACGGACTAATAAAGGATGATAAAACTACCGTTATTAATGGATCTGGAGTTAATCTTACTAAATTTAAACCCGCTCCAATGCCACAACAGCCAACATTCCTCTTTATTGGTAGACTCATTAAAGATAAAGGGATTATGGAATACTTAGAAGCTTGTAAAGAAATAAAAAGTAAGTATCCGGAAGTTCGTTGTTTACTCGTAGGACCATTTGATAGTAATCCATCCGCATTAAAAATTGAAGAGTTAACACCTTATATTGCGAGAGGGGTTATTGAGTACTTTGGGGAGCAAAGCGATGTTAGGCCATTTATTTCTAAATGTAGTACATATGTATTACCATCCTATCATGAAGGAACTCCTAAAACTGTACTGGAAGCTATGGCAATGGGGAGGTCAATCATTACGAGTGATGCGCCAGGTTGTAGAGAGACAGTTATTGAAGGAGTTAATGGGTATTTAGTGAAAGTAAAGGATATTCATGGATTAACTGCAAGGATGGAGAAACTGGTTATTAATCATGATATTAGTGAGAATATGGGAGTTGAAAGTGTTAGGATTGCTAGAGAAAAGTATGATGTGAAGATTGTTAATAAAATGATTATGCAAACAATGCAGTTATAATTAAGGAGATAAAGCAATGAGCTTATATGAAAGTATAGTCAATAAAAAAGATAGGATTTCACTCATTGGGTTAGGATACGTTGGCATGCCTATTGCTGTGGCTTTTGCTAAAAAAGCAGATGTGATTGGTTTTGATGTAAATGAACAAAAAATTGATTGTTACAAGAGAGGTATTGATCCTACAAAAGAAGTTGGAAATAAAATAATAGAAGAAACTACAGTTGATTTTACTTCAGATGAAACACGACTTAGAGAAGCAAGATTCCACATAGTTGCAGTTCCTACGCCTGTAAAAGAAGATCATACTCCAGACTTAGCTCCATTAAAAAATGCAAGTAGTACATTAGGTAGAAATCTAATAAAAGGATCTTTAGTAGTTTTTGAATCTACTGTTTACCCAGGTGTTACGGAGGATGTATGCATTCCTATTTTAGAAAGAGAATCTGGTCTAAAGTGTGGGGTTGACTTTAAAGTTGGATATTCTCCCGAAAGAATAAATCCTGGTGATAAAATTCATAGACTAGAGACTATAATAAAAGTTGTAGCAGGACAAGATGAGGAAACATTAGACATTGTAGCAAAAGTATATGAATTAGTTGTTGAAGCTGGTGTGTATAAAGCGGCAAGTATTAAAGTAGCTGAAGCAGCGAAGGTCATAGAAAATTCACAACGGGATATAAATATTGCTTTTATGAATGAACTTTCAATTATATTTAATAAGTTGGGAATTGATACGAAATCAGTACTTGAAGCAGCAGGGACAAAGTGGAACTTCCTTAATTTCACTCCGGGGCTAGTTGGTGGACACTGTATTGGAGTTGATCCTTACTACCTAACGTATAAAGCAGAACAAATGGGATATCATTCTCAAATCATACTTGCTGGAAGAAAAATAAATGATGATATGGGTAAATATGTTGCAGAAAGTACAGTAAAGGAAATGATTAAAGTTAATAAACAAATAAATGGTGCGAAAGTGGCCATATTTGGTGTTACATTTAAAGAAAACTGTCCCGATGTTCGAAATACAAAAGTTGTTGATATTATAAAAGAACTAAAAGAGTTCGGAGTAGACAGTAAAGTTGTGGATCCTGAAGCAGATAAAGAGGATCTATGGCGTGAGTATAAATTAAAACTATGTGAATTAAAGGATATAAAAGAAATGGATGCAGTAATCTTTGCAGTTCCACACGATGAATTTAAAACTATTCAATTAGAAGAAATAAAAATGATGTATTCACGTAATAGATATGTTAATTTTGAATCTATGAACGAATCAGCAGCAGCATCTGAGTTTAATATAAATAGAGATGATTGTATACTAATAGACCTGAAAGGAATGTTTAATATAAAAGAAGCAAGGAATGCTGGGTTTGTATATTGGAGGTTATAAATATGGGTTATGAAAATATTAAGTTTCCAGAGGGTAGTAAGTTTTTAGTTACTGGATCAGCTGGGTTTATTGGTTCTAATTTAGTAGAAGCCATCCTTAAATTAGGTTATAGAGTTAGAGGGCTTGATAACTTTTCAACTGGAAAAAAAGAAAATGTAGAAGAGTTTTTAGATAATTCTAATTATGAATTTATCGAAGGTGATATTCGTAGTTTTGACACATGTATTAAAGCTTGTGATGGAGTCGATTATGTATTGAATCAAGCTGCATGGGGAAGTGTTCCAAGAAGTATTGAGATGCCTTTGTTTTATGAAGAAGTAAATATAAAAGGTACTTTGCATATGATGGAAGCTGCTCGGCAAACTGGGGTTGAAAAGTTTGTCTATGCATCAAGTTCATCTGTATATGGAGACGAGCCAAACCTTCCTAAAACAGAAGGAAGAGAAGGTAACCTATTATCTCCTTACGCCCTTACCAAAAGGGTAGATGAGGAATATGGGAAATTGTATACAAAGCTATATGGACTTGATACGTATGGTTTAAGGTATTTCAATGTATTTGGTAGAAGGCAAAATCCTGAGGGGGCATATGCAGCGGTCATTCCAAAATTTATTAAACAATTGCTTAATGATGAGGCTCCAATAATTAATGGTGACGGTAACCAGAGCAGAGACTTTACATACATCGAAAATGTAATTGAAGCTAACCTTAAAGCTTGTACTGCTTCACATGAAGCTGCGGGACAGGCCTATAATATTGCTTACGGCGGAAGAGAGTTTTTAATTGATATTTATATGGTGTTGTTGAATGCATTAGGTAAAGACATTCAACCTATTTTTGGACCTGATCGCAAAGGTGATATTAAGCATAGTAATGCTGATATTAGTAAAGCGAAAGAATTGCTTGGATACAACCCAGAATGGAGCTTCGAAAGAGGGATAATGGCAGCAGTTGAGTGGTACAAGGAGTATTTGTGATGCCAAACCCAATTAGAATTTTACAAGTTTTTGCTGAAATGAATCGGGGCGGAGCAGAAACGATGATAATGAATTTATATCGTAATATGGATCGCTCTAAAATTCAGTTTGATTTTATTGTTCACACTGAAGATAAATGCGCTTTTGATGACGAAATATATAAGCTGGGAGGAAAGATCTTTCGTGTACCAGCTTATAAAGGAACAAATCATTCACTTTATTTAAAGAGTTGGCATTTCTATTTCAAAAAACACCCTGAGTATAAAATAATACATGGTCATGTTCGAAGCACAGCATCAATCTACCTGAGAACAGCCAAAAAATATGGTTTGATTACAATTGCTCATAGTCATAGTACGTCGTCAGGAAATGGATTGTCAGCTATTGCTAAAAATATATTACAGTATCCGATCAGACATGTTGCAGATTATTTCTTTGCTTGTACTAAAACTGCTGGTGAGTGGTTGTTTGGTAAAAGGATTTGTAAAAAAGAAAATTTCAATATTCTTAAAAATGCTATAGACGCAAAGAGATTTGTTTATAATAATGTTGTTAGAAATAGGGTAAGAAATGAGTTGCGAGTTGAAGATAAGTTTGTAATTGGTCATGTTGGAAGATTTCACTATTCTAAAAATCACCAATTTTTAATTGATATTTTTAAGAACGTGCACGAAAAAGATGAAAATGCCATTTTGTTGTTAGTTGGAGAAGGAGAACTGCAAGATACGATACGAATGAGAGTCTGTAATTTGGGATTGGACAATAATGTTATCTTTACTGGTGTACGTTCAGATATCCCAGAACTATTTCAAGCAATGGATATGTTTGTTTTTCCATCAGTATATGAAGGGCTTGGTATAGTACTTATAGAGGCTCAAGCCTCTGGTTTATCTTGTGTTGTTGCCGATACAATTCCAAAAGAAGCACTAATTACAGGTAATGTGGAGCAAGTTTCACTGTCCAAATCTCCAGATGTATGGGCGAAAGCTATCTTCCAACGCGTTAATAGAAATAGATATGATCGTACAAACACTTATGCAGAAATTAAGAATAGTGGATACGATATTGAAGACAGTTACAAATGGCTTCAAGAATTTTACTTGGGATTGGTGGAATAGAATGAAACTCGTTTTTGTAACTGACAATGGTTTCAGCAATAAAAATGATGAATATTATTATAGTGGAGCAAATGTACAACATTATTCTACAGTATCTAAACATTTTGATGATATAACTTTTATTGCTCGTAATAGTCCGCATGAACAATCAAGTAGTCAAGTTTCAGAAAAGTATCAAGTTCATTTAATTGATTCGTTTACAAGCGGTAAAAACAGCTTTAATAATTTTAAAAGGTTAAATTTTATCCTTGATGACGTAATAAGGCAAAGTGATGTTGTAATGTGTTTTGGTATTAATGGGTATTTAGCGTATAAAAAGGCTCAAAAATATAATAAACCAACTATTGCCTATGTTGGTGGATGTGTATTTGATACCTTGAAATATATGGATTCTAAGTTTAGAAGAATCTCAGCACCAATAATAATGTCAATGATGAAGGAAATGGTTAGAAATGCATCTTTTGTGCATTATGTGGATCATTATTTACTAGAAAGGTACCCCACTAAAGGGCAATATTTGATTTGTCCAAGTGCAAAAATTGATATTGATCACTCTGTATTAACTAAACGTGTAGAGAAAATCATTAATCAAAAAGAAATAACTACAATTGGTTTAATAGGATATACTCATAATAAAATAAAAGGGATTGATACTGGAATAAAAGCATTACAGCAACTGGAGAATCACTACAAACTTCAAGTTGTAGGTAGAGGAGATCATCGTTGGCTTACAAAATTAGCTAAGTCGCTCAATGTTGAACATCGTGTTGAATTTTTGGGGGTATTACCGGGGAGAGATGATGTATTCAAATGGTTAGATAGTATTGATCTCTATATACAACCAAGTTTAACCGAAGGTATGCCGCGAGCGACTGTCGAGGCAATGTCAAGAGGGTGTCCAGTAGTATCTTCAAATGCTGGCGGATTAAAAAGTATTATAGACAAGAAATATCGGATTAAGGAGGGGGACTTTTCTGAGTTAGCAAATAAAATCAGATTTCTAAATCGGGAACAAACTCACCTAATAGAAGAAGCAAATAAAAATTTTGAAATGGCTAAGAATTTTGATTCTGTATTACTAGATAAAAAAAGAAATAATTTCTATACTACTATAGTCTATGAAATAAAGAAAAATACTCTTTCTAAGGAGAAGTTAATGTAACGAGACATTTTATAAGATAAGAATTCTTTTTCTTACTGCGATTTACTGATTAAGTTGCTCAAAAAACAGGAAATTTAGTAGGTGCTATATATGATTAGTACAGATAAAATAAGTACTAAATCCGAAGTGAATATTGATAATAGAATAGTAGTTTCCAATTGGATGATGTTACTCATATTCATTACGATTCTTTCTTTTTTAATTATTGTTAGTAAAGATACTTTTATTGCTATATTATCTTTTTTCATCGTAACAATAACAGTTATGGTTAAGGTGAGGTTCGATTTACTTCATCCATTCACTTGGTTTGTTCCTCTTTACATGCTTTATTCTATATCATATCCATTATTGGTTCATATGGGAGAAGCACCTGATAATGGATATACATTTCAAGTGATTTCACTAGAATGGTTTGCGTTAATAGCCTTTATAATTACTATTGGTCCTAAAAAGAGGGAAATAAAATCAATCAAAGTACCAATTAGAAATTTCAGATTGATTCTACAGATTATATTAATTATTACATTTTTGTTTACATGTATCTATGTTCTATATATTTACTTGAATGGTTTAAGTTCTAAATATGAGATAAGTTTATCAAATTCTGTGTTCATTAAATTTGGAGCGTTTTTTTCGATTTTCACACTGGTCTACGCTATTTTTATTAGTAATGAAATGATAAATAATAAAAAACTCCCTGTTAAAATAGTAGTTTTAACAACAATATGGATTGTATTAGCTTTTCTGATAAGCGGTGAAAGAGACTTTTTGTATCGCCATGTTTTGATTACGATTTTTTTAATTGATACAGTCTACAAAAAAATACCTAAAGTTAAGTTAGCCATTTATGGAGTAATTGGAATGTTGTCTATACCAATTCTTGGTGGTTTAAAAAATGTACTAGTTAGTAATAAAGGTTTAGAGCCATTTACATTACCAACATTCAGTGAGATTTTATCAGGTGAATTTATTTCAGCCTCGAGAAATTTGCTCGTGTTATTAACGAACTCCAATCAATGGGATTTTTTTATGGGCGAGACGATCTGGTGGGATTTTAAGAGGGTGTTTGTTCCACAATTTTTATTAAATTCTGAAGTTATTAATCCTGTAGGCTGGTTTAATAATTCATTTTATATGGGACTAGTAAGCCGTGGTGGAGGCCAGGGATTTACTATGGTTGGAGAAGGATATATGAATTTTGGGCTAATTGGTGTGATGATATGGTTTATGATTCTAGGCTTAATTATAAAATTATTGTATTTGAAGAGTTCTAAAAATATTCTATACTTAGTTTCATATATAGCTTTCATTCCTATTGTCATTTATTCAATAAGAGCGGACCTATCAAACTTATTATCACCTTTATTTAGTCAAATAATTATACCTATTCTAATAATGCTTATTCTAAGATCTATTTTAGGAAAAGATGTAACTTCAAGTAAAGTTGAGAGAGTTAAATAATGAAAAAAATAATTTTTTCTGTCACATTGATTGCGATTATTTCTAAACTTTTTGGTTTTGGAAGAGAAATAAGTTTATCGTATATATATGGCGCAACTTCTATCAGTGATGCATATTTAATATCAGTAAACATACCAAACCTGGTTTTTGGAATACTATCTGCAGGAATTATTTCAAGCTATATTCCGATGTATACAGAAATAGAGCTGACGAATGGAAGAGAATCAGCAAATAGATTTACTAGTAATTTAATAAATGTTATGTTCGTTGTTTGTACGATTCTGGTTACTACAAGTATATTATATACTGAAGAAATAGTTTCTTTATTAGCACCTGGTTTTAACCAACAGACACTAGTGCAAGCGACTGTATTAACTAAAGTAACCATATTTGCTATTTATGTGAACGGTATCGTTGCAATAATGAGTGGTTTTTTGCAAGTTAATGATAGACATAATATTACTGTCTTGAATGGTCTCATATTAAATGTGGTAATAATTCTTACAATAGTTATTAGTCCAATGCTTGATTTTAAAGTACTAGCTTATGGGTTTCTATTGGGGATTTTATCTAAAATTTTGATAATGATTCCTTCAATTAGAAGAGAAGGCTATAACCATCAAGTATATTTGAAACCTTTTAATCCAGAACTAAAAAAAATGCTTTTTACCGCAATTCCGGTTATCATTGGAACATCTGTTAATCAATTAAATATGTTAGTTGATAAAAATATAGCATCTAGGTTAGGAGAAGGTGGAATTTCTGCCCTGAACTATGCAAGTAGGTTAAATGAATTAGTCCAGGGAGTTTTAATATTGCCAGTGGTTCTAGTCTTATTTCCTATGTTATCAAAGTTAACAATTGGTGGTGAAATTGTTGGCTTTAAAAAAATCGTATCAAAAACAATTATTGGAATTTCCGCATTGGTTGTTCCTATATCATTTGGCAGCATGCTATTTTCTGAAGAACTGACATCTTTGTTATTTGACAGAGGTGCTTTTGATCAACGTGCAGTAATAATGACATCCTCTGCTTTATTTTTTTATTCAATTGGAATGATCGGTTTTGGATTCCGAGAATTACTTGCAAGGGCTTTTTATTCTCTTCAAGATACAAAAACACCTATGATAAATGCTGTAATAGGTGTTGTGGTAAATATTATATTGAATATTGTTTTGTCAAAGTTCTTAGGTTTAGGTGGCTTGGCTCTTGCGACAAGTATTTCCGCAATATTTACTTCTGTATTATTATTTGGTAGTTTAAAGAAAAAAATTGGTTCTATTGGAATGAATGGTGTAAGTATTTCTGTGTTGAAAATATTTATTTCTGCGATTATTATGGGGTTAGGAGCTAAGGCTTGTTTCTTATATTTATCATCAATGGTGAATGAAGGTTTTTCGGTGCTTTTATCGATATTGGTAGGAGGAATCATATATTTTACTGCCTTGTCTCTTTTTAAAATTGATGAAATTGAACTTTTTATAAAGGATATTAGAAGAAAGTTGGAAATTCCAAAATAGTTATACACCATGAGAAATTAAGGGGTCATAATTTCTCAACTTTCGCTGAGCGAAAATCGGCAAAATAACTTGATGTGCTTGTATAAATAGAGATTTTTATATTAAGGTTCAATAGCAATGCTTCTATGTATAGACACTCGGATTTAAAGTCGGTCTGAATAAGTGAATGTGGAGATAGTGTGCGTTATTAACTGGAAACGATGGTGAATAAAACCATATTCAAATAGGTCCAGACCTACCAATTTTCAAATGAACCTTTATGTGAAGAATTAGAACTAGGGATCCGGTAAAACTGTTGTTTGATCTCTGCATGGCGCATTATCCATGTGACGAGATAATTGACTCTGCCTGGTGTTGCGGTAGACGCTCTCTCGTCTTTTTTTTCGTTTATTCTTGCATTTGCATTGTTTAATCGGATTAATATTTGTCTATCTCAGCCTAAAGGCGCTTTAAGACATCGTAGAAAGTTTCGAAGTTAGGAAGATCGTCAAAATCGAAGCCGTAAAGAATGGCATAAATAGCTGTCCGCTTCAATTATTCACCTATTCGGTAAATTTATTCTCAGGATTGGTCTTTCTCGAGGAGCGGGTTCCTAGAATAGAAACTATAATGCGAAAAGGTATTTAATGAAGTAGTCCCTCTACGAAATAGGGGGAGGCACGATTGATGATACAAGGATACACTTGTTCCATCAGCCTCGGCGAATGCCGAGAGGCTATAGAATAGTAAGGAGTAACTAATTTTGAACAAAAAACTACTAATCTCAATCGCCTCGCTCCTGGTTATAGGACTTCTTGTTTTCGGAGGAGTGAGGCTGTACAACAAGCTGAATGAAGTGAGGGATTTGAAGTCGGCGATTGCTGAGGAGAACGGGGGAGCGGATGCTACCTCCAAGCCGGAAGACGGGACAGATAACGGCAACGGGGACGGCTCCACTGACGCCGATTCGGGCGATAACGCTTCGGACAATGGCTCCAATGGCAGCGGGAATGATGGCGGAGGTGTCTCCGGCCAGCCGGGAGAAAGCCAGCAGACAGACGATAGCACGGGCGCTACCGCCATACCCGGCACATCTGGGGACGGCGGGACGGCAACCGCCAAGCCCGTCACATCCGGTGACGGCGGGGCGGCAACCGCCAAGCCCGGCACGTCTGGCGGCGGTACAGACGCTACCGCCAAGCCGGAAGCGACGCCGTCTCCCTCTGACGGCTCCGGAGGCGGGTCATCGCCCGGAACGACGCCGACACCCCAGCCAACAGAGCAGCCCTCTGCCGAGGAGCAAGAGAAGGCGAAGCGCGAGATCGATGCCGCCATTACGACGAAGATGGAGCAGCTGAGCGCATCCTGCAAGGCAACCAGCGACAGCTTGGTGCAGGAGATCGCAGCGGAGCTGGCGGAAGACCCCGATGCGACGCTGGATACGATCCAGAAGAAGTTCCTCGTGAAGGTGTTCGCGGCGGAAGCCAACTGCGACAGCAGCTTCACAACGCTGCTGAATGAAGCCAAGTCCGCTTATTCGGAAGCGGGCCTAAGCGAAGAGCAGATGCCGGGCTGGGCCGCTCAGTACGAGAGCGCCAAGGCACAAGCGCGGAAAGACGCAATCAATGCGCTTGCCAGCGCATTACAGTAGAACATTAGCTATGCGAATGTACCACAATAACAACTGCTTGCGAGCATTGAAGGTCGCAAGCAAGCGTTCGCTTGGTAGCGACAATCAGACAGCCTGCCATGATTAATGCTCGCCAATTCGGCGGGCTTTTTGGTATGATAAAAGGGTGTGATGCTATAGAGAATAGAGTATCAAGATTGGCAGCGGCGGCCAGCAATTGCTTCGTGCTAGAGCTGTCCATGCTGCAAGAATGTTGTCAGAATACTTCCAGAATGCTGAAGGATTGAACCATTCACTCATGGAGAAGAAGGAGAGTCGTCTATGTCTTTTTTCAATCGAATGATGGCAAGTGTCGGAATTGGTGCGGCGAAGATTGATACGCTGACGGAGAAGTCGGCTTACGCGCCCGGAGAAGAGATACGCGGTATCGTCCGCATTCAGGGCGGTTCGGTGGAACAGCAGATCGATGGCATCGATGTGTCCGTCATGACTTATTACATCAAGGAAGTTAACGATACGAAGATGAAGCAGAATGTCGTGCTGGCGAAGGCGCGCGTCACCCCCCCGGTAACAATCCAGCCCAATGAGAAGAAGGAGCTTCCATTCTCCTTCATACTGCCGCCGAATACGCCGCTGTCGATCGGCAGAACGCCGGTATGGCTGCACACGGCTGCAGACATCCGCTCGGCTGTGGACCCGACGGACAATGATCATATTGAGGTCGTACCGACTCACGCGATGAATATGGTGCTGCAAGCGTTCGAACGCCTTGGCTTCCGCATTCGCGAAGCGGAGACGCTCTATGCGCCTAAGCTCGGGGACACTTCCCCCTATGTCCAGGAATTCGAATGGGTGCCGTACGGCGGTCCTTACGCCGGACGCCTCGACGAGGTGGAGCTGGTCTTCTTACGCAATCGTGTCACGGAGGTGGAGCTGCTGCTGCAGATCGATCGCCGCGCGTCGAATTTGTTCGGCATGTTCGCGGAGGCGATGGATATGGACGAGAGCTTCGTTCGCGTCGTGATCAGCGAGAGTGATGTGCATAACGGGCCCGAGTTCGTGGCCAACCTGCTTAATAACGTGATTTCGCGCTATACTTAGCCGTATCCTGTTCTCATCATTATTTTTCTTTAAGCCTCATGCGCCGTATTCCGCGGTGTGTGAGGCTTTTCGATGTGCGTGTACATCTCTCTAAGGGGCTCACCTCGATGAGCATGTCTCTCACACGTATGTGTGAATGCCCCGACCAAAGTCTGGGCAGAGCATGGGGCGCGGGGCTGTTCTGCTTGACTTCATCTCCCCCTATAATGAAGAAGTGCCAGGCAATAGGGGCAGCAGCTACAAGTTAAAGAGAGAACCATAATGGATAGACAAGGAGAGTTCGAGATATGGTGAAACGAAGTAAGGTTAGTCGAATCAGCATGATGGCGGCGGCATCGCTGCTGGCGCTTATGCTGGCGGGATGCGGAGAGACGCTGACAGGCGCAGCGGGCGGAGTGGAAGCGAAGGTCATGGGAGAAGGCTCGGGATCGGGCGAGCTCGTGGCAGCCTCCAAGGAGGCATTCCCTTCCGGTCAGTTCAAGAGCGTATCCGTCACGGCGGAAGTCATGGTGATCGAGGTGAGCCGCGGCAGCGGCGACGAGGCCGAGGTGGAGCTGATCGTGGACAAAGAAATTAAGAAGGACATGAGTATGGAAGCTTCCGTGCAAGCGGATGTGCTGGAAGTAAAGGTGAATGAGCGCAGTAGCAACCTTCTGGGCAAGGATAAGGTGTTCGGCGAGCGGAAGCTGAAGCTGTCGCTGCCTGAATATTTCACGCTGAAAGCATCATCAACTTGCCCATTTGGACATCACCGATTCGCGGTTAGAGCATCAGCAATATTTTGTTAGAGCATCACTACGTTATGAAG
>NZ_JBHTJZ010000063.1:0-33912 GCF_042675905.1 Paenibacillus chungangensis
TTATTGTGATGATTCTAGAAAGTCAAGGGGTTTTCGTGAACTTTGATGATATCTTTATGACTCTTATCGAATTACCTGGTTTTGGATTGAACTGCATAAGTCATGATAATGAGTTAATGGGGGGCACTATGAATGAAAACTGGTGGCTATTATTAGAGGCTGACTTTGGGGAATTAGGCCATGATCTTCAACGGTACTTGTATAATAGCTTCTATGCTTTTGCTTACCGTGAAATCTATTTTCTACTCAAAGATCACGCCCTGGCAGAAGATATCATCCAAGAGGCATTTCTCAAAGTAACCAAAAACTATCACCAACTGAATAATAAGAACTCGCTGAAACAATGGACAAAGCAAGTCATCCGGAATCAAGTTTTTGATACGATGAAAAAAAGGCGTCATGAAACAAGCCTAGAGAACGTCTATATGTTTGAACAGCAAATTGCTAATTCAGAAGTGGCCGCTACCGTGGAACATACGATTGAAGTTTCCGAGCGAAACCAGGTGCTCTATAAAACCATAATGGAGTTGAAACCTGAATACAGTACCCTTCTTATCAAATTCTACTTGGAAGAAATATCGTACAATGAAATAGCCACTGAATTAGGAATCAACAAACAAGTCGTTGCTACACGATTGTCCCGTGCAAGAAAAGCGCTTTTGGTCCAATTTTCAAAGAAATGGGGTGATGAGTTTGAATCAGGAGAATGATAAATTTGGTCGGCTTTGGGAGGACTTAGTTAAAGAGATCGAAGTACCAGATAGTACACCATCATGGAACGCCTTGCAGAAGAAACTAAATCGCCGGAAGCGTCGAAAAAACTGGCCTTCCGTGTTAAAATCATTTCGGGCATCGTGTGCGCCTCGCTGATTACCAGCATACTGATCTCTGGCAACAGCATTTCACAACAAGCACATGCCCACATTTCCGACTTTTTCCAAAATGTGATGCAGATCATCTTGCGGAAACCCGCTGATGATCCGGGCGCAGCCTTGACCATACCTCCACCGGCATTTGAAATGGACGATCAGAATAATGGACCGCCCAAGCCGGAAAAGGTTTCATTGGAGGGAGCACAGAACAAGCTGGCGTTTTCACTTTTGCTGCCTTCTTATACACCAGATAACCTGACGCTGGAGAACATCCGGATTTTTCAAGGCACCGATGGCCCGTTTCGCGCGGCTTACCTGGAGTACATTGATCCGACAGGTTTGCTAGTCAAAGTCAGCGAACGCCTGATTACGGACAACAGCTCGATTATAACTGAAATTCCGGCCGGAATCGGCCGTAGCAAAGACATTACGATTGATAAACATCCCGGCGTGCTTCTGGAAGCACCTGATGGCACCATCTTTGTCGAATGGATTGTGTTAGATGTAAAAATGCTGATCTCCGGTCCGTTAACGGAAGCAACCGCTCTCGCTTGGGCTGCATCCTTCCAACCTTAAAATCGAGTAGGAGGGGGCGCCTAGCCCCCGACCTCTCACACCACCGTACGTACCGTTCGGTATACGGCGGTTCATGTCATATTCCGCAAGGATTTATATCTGTCCGTTAAACTCTTCAAACCGTTATTCATCCAGAACAGGTTATTTAACGTAGTGTGAAGGATTGGACTACTTGCAATTCTCCAGTATTTCTTCCTTGTATTCCCCCATTCATATGCCTTCGACTTGGAGACGCCAAGTGCGATTAGCTTCCTCACTTTGGTGCGGGGTAGCTTCCACTGTTTCCAGACACACATGCGCAATCTTCTTCGTATCCATTCATCCAGTTCCTTGAAGATGCTCGGAGAATCCACTAATGCGTAGTAACTGCACCACACTACTGATCGTTGTAGCCGCGGGCTTTTTCACCGATTACTTTGCATAGTTCTTTTCTTTGCATAAGGGGGAGTCATAAGCCCACTTCTAGCCAACATCTATCTTCACCCGCTCGACCAAGCGATGACCGAAAGAGGACACAGGCTGACGCGATACGCGGATGACTTTGTCATCTGTTGCAAAACGCAAAAAGGGGCAGAACGCGTCCTGAGGTCGGTCGTCAGACTGCTGGAAAGAGAAATGAATTTAACGGTTCATCCGGAAAAGACGAAGATCGTCAACAGCAAAAAAGAATCATTTGTATTTCTAGGTCATCTATTCAAACCGGGAAAACGAATGACGCCATCAGATAAAGCGATGACGAAATTCAAAGAGCGGGTGAAGGAGATAAAGAGGCGGAATCAAACCGTGGACGTCCAGCAACTGGTGAAGAAAGTACTCAATCCATATATACGGGGATGGGGCAACTACTTCGGGACAGGTGATGTGCTGAAGAAGTTTCAAGACCTGGATGCTTGGATCAGAAGGCGACTTCGGACGGTGCAACTACGAAGCTGGCGAAAAGTGAGAAAACTCCACCGGGAGATGCGAAGAAGAGGATGGAAAGGCAGGGAAATGCCACAAATGCGTATGACCGCATGGCGGAACTCAAAAAGCCAACACGTCCATTATGCCCTGCCGAACAAGTGGTTTGAGGAAATCGGTCTATGTAGTCTTTATTTGATTTGCAAAGACCTTCGGTCCCAGCGGGGATAATCATGGAGGAGCCGGATGCGTCGACCCGCAAGTCCGGATCTGTGAGAGGCCTATGCGCTTGCGCATAGGCCTACTCGATTGGAGCTGGTGTACATGAGCATCAATTCGAGTAGTTCTGCTTCCTACTACTCTTCTTGTTCAAGCTCTGCAAGAATGCCATTAATTTCACTTTGAAGCTCTGCTAGCGTCCAATTGCGATCCCCGTGCAATTGAAGGGCGGTGATGATTTGCTCTACATTCATTTCATCGACATATTTCCCGGCGATTACACTAAGTTGGTTTTCAGAAATGAGTCCCCATATATCAGTTCGAGCTGCATCATTGATTTCACTAAGTAAAACAACCTTAATCGCTGAGATGATTGCGTCGATTTCACTTCGAAGCTCTGCTATAGTCCAATCGTGCGCTTCGTGCATTTGAAGAGTGGTTATGACTTGCTCTTCAATCGATCCATGGACATATCTCCCGGTAATTACACTAAGATGGTCTACGGAAATGAGTCCCCAATTATCACCTTGAGCTGCCGCATTGATATCCTCAAGTGAATCGTTAATCGAATCCAACATGGCGTCGATAAAAGTTTGAAGTAGGTCAGAAGACACTTCCCCGGTGTAACCATACCAAAGCATGTGCATAATACTAAGCAGGGTGTCTTCTGTAACGCCGATCATTCCGGCATCTTCAAATGTTTCTAGTGTGATGCCACTCCAATCACCCGAAGCCGATGCCGCATTGATCAAATCTAGTGACTCACTGGCAGATGCAGGAGCGATCGTCACCGTTACTGGCACGTTCAAAGTTAAGCCGCCATAGGTGACGACGATATCCGTGGTTCCCCTTGCAACTGCCGTAACGACGCCCTTATTGATTGTCGCGACGTTCGGCTTGGTGCTCTCATATAGCGCCACCCCGGTTACGTTGAGCGATGAGTGGTCATCGAAGCTCGCCGTAATGATCAGTGTCTGTTCCGCATTAACTGCCGTCAATGTAACATTGGACGGATTGGATGTCAGCTGCGTCAAGATCGGAGCAGGCGTCGTGATCGTACCCGAATATTGCTTAGTTACGGTTGCCGGAGGCGTTGCCGAATCCGTCGCGCTGATCGTAAAATCATACGCGCCGCTCACTGTTGGAGTTCCGGTAATTGCTCCCGTGCTTGGATTTAAAGTCAACCCCGCAGGCAGTGTTCCGCTCGCCACTGCATAAGTAACGGCTCCCGTTCCCCCAGACAGCTTCGCTACGCTGCCGGTATAGGGTTGTCCTTCAGTCAAAGGCGAAATCGAGTCTGGCAAAACGATTGGCATCGCGACCGTATATTCAAATGTCGCAACCGAGCTATTCGTCCACCCAGCCTTAACAGCGATAGCTTTAATCGTTAAACTGCTCGTAATGTTTATCGGTCCGGTATACGTCGTGCTGGACGTGGTCGGCGTGCCGCCATTTGTCGTATAGTAGATTGTTGCGTCAGCCGTTGCGCTAAGCGCTACTTGCGTACCTGACACGACGGCTCCGCCAGCAGGGTCGGCTGTCGGTGTCGCGAGAATCTGTACGGGTGAGCTGCCCACATAGAAAGTGTGACTGGCGTGCTTTAAATCGATTAATATCTCGATGGTATAAGGGCCTTCCGGAACATCATCACCTAACGTAAGGGGCAGCGATAAAGTGCCGGGCTCATCGGCAGGTGCGGCGACCAACGATCCGGCGGAGATCCCATGTACATCGCTAATGAAGATAACTCTACCCGAGTCCGGTGGTAAGGGAGCTAGCACCAAGTTGCCGTATAAATCATACAAATCTAAGTTCAAATGGTAAGTATGATTCCGGTACGCCTGCGAGACTTCTTGCCCGTTTAGGCGCAGTGAACCTCTGAAATTGATCCCGTTGCCGCGCGCTTTTATTCCGAGACTGAAATTTTTAGTGACTGAGACTTGGTTCGCCGCATCTCTCACTGTAATCGAAAATGAATTTGGCAAGGACTCGGATGAAGTATCTAGGACAACGAGCTTACGATTGGCGTCAATTGTAGCAGGAACAGTACTGATGACTTCAAATCCGGACAGATTTGACATCGACTCGCCGTACTGATTTTTAGCATCCACCATAATGCCCGTCGTCCCTCGGGAAACATTACTTCTGTTGTTAACAAAGGAAATCGTAACCACTCTCTCGTCAGATACATCTACGCTCCTTGAACCTATGACTGCTGACGAATCGGTGTAGCTTGCGGTTACGGTGTATGTTCCCTCCGTCAATTTCTCAGTGAGGGTCAAGTAGACTTTCTCATGATCCGGGACGGCTTGAAAATCTATTGGAGAGCCATTCTTTGAGACGGATAGACGAACCGCTGCTGGATCGATGCTCCTATTGAACCTCACTTCAAACTTGTTCGCCCCTACCGTCTTCGCATCCCGCATGGAGAGTGTCGTGTCAGTAGGAGTTGAAGGAGTTGAAGGAGTTGAAGGAGTTGAAGGAGCAGACGTCACAGGTGGATTGTTAGAGCTAACGCCTGTATATGTTGATCCACTTCCTAATGGAAAGTCCTTCATAGTGCCGTCCCTATAGACTACAGTATACGTATTGTTATACGAGTCAGGAGCAGTGGTTATGTTCCCGATCTCACCTTCACTTTCAATTGTGTTATTATTCCCGGAAATAGTAGCTTGACCTACGTTACCTATTGTCGTGACATTCGCATCGTTCCCGCTAACAGTAACGTTACTGACATTGCCTGTTACGATTGTTTGGGAATTACTGCCGATAACATTAAGGTTATCGAGATCGCCTGTTACACGCGTTTGGGAATTGTCTCCTGTATTAAGTGTACCTACGCCAGCTTGAATTGCAGCTACCGCAAATGGTCCAACAGAAGCAGCGACTACAACTGGAGTAGTGATAGCCGCTGCTCCAACTCCTGCACTTGCTCCACCAGCTGAAGATGTACTTGTAACTGTTACACTTGCTGCAGCAGGTGTATTTACATATGATAATACTTTTACTTCTCGCTCCTTAGCGATTTCTGGTGATACTGCTGCCGTCGCTTCTGCTGCAGTTGTAGGTGTTATTGTCGTATTGGTGTACATCATCATATGATTTATTGTACTCTGGACATCTATCGCGACTCTAACATCGCCAGATGGCTTATTCACTTCAACCTCGCCAAGATCCGATTCTACGATATAGTTAGAATTCATCCCTCCGCCGTGAACGAAAGTATTTCCGCCTACCTTAACGCCTAGAATCATGGCCTCGCCTTCGCCAATCCCCTCGCCAAAGGTTAGATTGCCTTTGATCGTCACGTTTCTTAGCAACACTCCGCTAGCGTTAAGAAGAACGTCGCCAGCGATCGTCTCATGGCCCGTTTCAGGTCCGTATACGCCTGCTTGATCATATACGACTGCGACTTTGACACCGAGCGCACGATCGAGCATGACGATCGTCTCGGCGCGTGTCATCATTTTATCGTATCCAAGCGTGCCGTTGTCATAACCGTTAATTATCCCTTTAGCAACGGCTGCACCCATCATGGCCTTGCTCCAATCGGGAACTTGAGCGGCGTCTGTAAATGTGCTCAGAGCGGCACTCGCGGAAGTGTCCAGCTTGAGCAGCTTGGCCATCATCACAGCCGCTTCCTGGCGTGTGACCTTATTGCCCGTTCTCATCGTGCCATCGCTATAGCCGCTAATATACCCGGCATGCAAAGCGATTGCGACCTGCTCGTACTCCCATCTCTGTGAATCTACATCTTTAACGGTCACTTCTGACTTGTCAGTAAGTCCAAAAGAACGGTTCACCAGAGCTATAAATTCTGCTCTTGTGATCGCTCCATCCGGCTTAAATGAGCCATCCCCATAACCCTTAATAAGGCCTTTGCCGATCCAATCCACCAGCTGTTTCTCCGCCCAATGCCCTTGGATGTCTGACTTTGTACCCTCTCTTGCTGCATAGGCAGCAGGGAGGGGCAAGCTCAGCAGCAACGCTAACAGCAAGCTGACCAGTCGTTTTTTCATCGTATTTTCCTCCTGTAGTGCAATAAATGATAAATAATTTCGATATTCCTCCTTGCATCTTATCATGGTATATTAGCCCATTAGTGAAATGTAAAGAAAACTTTAAGTTCGCGCTTGAAAACTTTGATTCGATGCAATATTAAGCGACTGTAACAGAAGATGCCGCGGCAAAGCGGTCGCTTTCCGCTTACTAGCCATGTGGAGTGTTGTTCACTGTTAGTGCGGAAAGACTAATAGTTGGGATGTAATGGAGGATAAAATAATGTAGCGAAATCCCTTTACTAAGCTGCATGTAACAGTATATTTTCGCGATAAACAGCTGGGGGCCATGCGTCCTTGAGGATTTCATTCGCGCGTCGCAACTCGCCTATTTCTTTTACTAATTCGATTTCATGCGCATTCTTATCGGCAGATGCATAAGCATGTCCGCTCCCGATATGTGCTTTGTCGCCGTGCTGGGCTCTTCTCTTTCTCCATTCGTGCAAAGTTGAAACGCATCCGAAAGTATCTGCAGTCAGGTGTGATGGTGATGGTCTTGTAAATTCGACTGTTGAAGGATCGAGGAAAAGCCCTATTCCAATAAAAATGCGGATCAAGAAACTTAACCAGTATTTGACGTATGAATTTGATGTCTGTCTTCACCTTCGATGTAAGGCAAAAAATGTAGTTTAATAATTGTTAGACCGATTTAATATGCGATAGCAACCGATTTATGCAGATAACGTTCGTTCTCCACGGCATCCAAAATAAAAGCGGCCACGTCTTCCCGTGCGATGCTGCGGCCAGGTCGTGAGGGGAGGCCTTCGATTGCAATACGCCATTCTCCCTTGCCCGGCTTGTCGGTTAGCCCCATCGGGCGTGCAACCGTATACGCCAATCCGGAATCTTGCAGCGACTTAACGGCCCTAGCATGATCCTGAAGGACGTTGCGCAGAACTCGCATAATTAGCTTGCCGAAGATGCCGTCAATTTCCCCATGAATGCCTGCCGAAGCCACATACCCGATTCGATCGATTCGGTTAACCAGCATGGCGGTTGTCAAAGCCTCCGCGGTATCGGACAGAAACGTTGAAGGTCCCGTTCCTTCTGTGCCCAGGCAGCTGATGACGGCATCGTGTCCGCTCATGGCGGCGGATAAATGATCGGCAGACGTTACATTCCCTGGTATGACCGTCAGCCTGTCATGAGGCTTTAGCTTATCCGGAGACCGGACGAATGCCGTAACTTGATGCCCCTTTTGAAGTGCCATTCGAATGACAATTTGTCCTGTTTTACCGGTTGCGCCTGCAACGAATAGTTTCATGCTTGGGATGTCCTCCTTCTCTCTACTGCATTTATTATATGCTGGAATATTCGGAAGAAGGAAGCTTCCGAGGAATCTTCGCCTCCGCGTTTGTCAATGAGCCTGACATAATCAACGAAAAAACTATCGTATGCACAGCAACGGGGTTGAGGGGAGGCGGTTGCGTATCTACAAGCTGCCGAAGCCGGGTTCCTAAGTAGTTAATATTGTAAAAGTAAGTCGTTCTGAGCAGGGGAGCGACAATTTTTGTCGAATAACATTTTTAAACGACAACAATAACAGGAGCGGTTAGAAAGGCACATGGCAGACAGACTGGAAAGAATGATGGGCATAATCGTGACGATGCTGATTCTGTTGATTGGATGGATGATGTGGGAGGATGGGCGGCCAGCGGCGATGCAGGGTCTCATTGCCGGCTACCTGGCACTCTATGCGCTACGGGAGTTCATTCCTTATTTTCGCGTTTCGCGAGGCTGGCCATATGCGGTCTATTGCGTTGCGCAATGGCTGCTGGCATTCGGAATCGTTATTTATGACGGCGATTTTATTAGCCAAGTATTTTTGTTCGTGTTAGTTGCCGAGGTCAGCTTTCGTTCCTTTCGTGCCGGAGCGGTTATGACGCTCGTCAGCTACCTGGGGTTTGCCATCGGTCATTGGATTCACTACGGATACCCTTCTTTTGAAGAGATTTCCTATATCTTTCCGAGAGCGTTCGAGTACTTGATCTTTTTCGGCATCAGCTCGCTGGCGAGGCTGGCGGTCATGCAGCGCCAACAGCTCGGGGCGGCTTACGAGAGGCTTGCGGAATCGGCTGTCCAGTTGGAGCGGCAGACGATCTTGCGGGAACGTACTCGTGTATCGAGGGAGCTGCACGATACGATGGGCCATACGCTTCTTGCTGCGTTGACCGGGGTGAAAGCGTCGCGCAAGCTTATGGGGTCAGACCCTGCATTGGTCGGGGAAATGCTGGAGCAGACGCAGGAACAGCTGGTGAAAGGGTTGCGGGAGGTACGGCAGGTTGTTGAGCTTCTCCAAGAGGAACGTTCGTTGCCTTCACTGCTTCCCGCTATTGAAGCGCTAATTAGGGAGACTGAACGGCAGATGGAAGTGACAATTGACGCCGATCTGCCTCCGTCCCTTCCACGATTTGCGCCGAAGGTCGAGATGGCGTTGTACCGCGCGCTGCAGGAAGGGCTGACCAACGGCGTTCGCCATGGCAAATGCGGCAAGTTTGATTTTTTGCTGGAGCTGTCCAACGATATGATTGTCTTTCAGTTGGATAACGATGGGCTGCCCTGGAGGGAACAGCCGTATGGCTTCGGGCTCACCTCCATGCAGGAACGCGTAAGGGAAACCGGGGGAACGCTCTCCGTTCGCGCTGGCAAGAAAGGAATAGGAATGAGAGAGAACGGCATGAGTCTCCGCATCGCAATTCCGTTCAAGCTTCAGGAGGACGAGTCAGAGCTGGCTGACGCTGAAGGAGATTATAACCAGAGCGACCGGCCATGACGACAAGGGAAGAGGGCCTTCAATAGACTGAAAGGGGAGAAGAGTCAGATTCTATGAACGATGAGATAACGCTTGTCATCGCGGACGATCAGCCGCTCATGCGTAAAGGGCTTGCAGCTTTACTCCATGCGGAGGAGGGCTTCCGAGTGCTTGGAACTGCGGCCGATGGTCAGGAAGCGGTGGAATTGATCGGTAAGCTGCAGCCGGCGGCGGCCCTGCTGGATATTCATATGCCTACTATGGACGGTCTGGAAGCGGCCCGCCGCATCAAGGAGCGCAGTCCGGACGTGCTGATATTTATGCTAACGACGTTCAAGGATGACGATTATATATGGCGGGCGATGCAGGCCGGAGCCGTTGGTTACTTGCTAAAGGACAGCGATACGGAAGATATGGTTCGGATTATTCGCGACGGCATGGCGGGAAGGATGAACTTCCCAGCGATCGTGCTGGAGCGACTGCAAGCTTGGCTGACAGCGGGCGGCGAATCGGTTTCGCCGGCAGACGAGGCCTCAAAGGCCGATAGGGAATGGGAAGAGCTGTTCTCGCCCCGCGAGATCGATATTATCCGATTGTTAATGAAAGGAAGGCGAAACAGTGATATTGCCGGCGAGCTGTTCTTGAGCGAGGGGACGGTTAAAAATTATGTCGGAGGGATATATCGAAAAATGAAAGTCGCCCGGCGCGGTGAAGCGATGGCGTGGCTTCAGGAGCGCATGGGCGGGCTCGATAGGATGTTAAGACCGTAGAACATATCGGTCAGCTAACCCCCGTGCATATGACGAAGGTCATATGCATGGGGTTTTTTTCAGTTGTTCATATGACGTTGTTCATCTATGGCGCCAAGCGGCATATTGTTACAATTCATAGAGAATCGGAGAGAGGGGCGTTTTTTTGATGAGAGCTGTCGTTCGCGTAAGCGGACAGGTACCGATTCGGCGGGCTTCGCAGGACGTGTTCGCGTTTGTGGCCGACGGACGCAATGATCCGTTGTGGCGCGGAGATATTCGCCATATCGAATATATCACGCCGGAGCCGGTCTGCCGGCACAGCCAGTACGTAGAGCGGATGGAGGAATGGGGAGTGCCGATGACCGCATGGTACAAGGTGACGGAGTATGAACCGAATCGCCTCATTGCAGCGAGAAGCTTTCGGACCTCCAGACCGATTATGCAGATGAATATTGGGATTAGAAGGACAGTGCTTCAAGAGAAGAATTATGCTCTTTTCGGTTATGAACTAGACTTAATCATAGACGACTCGCCGCTATACCGGCTGATTGCCCCCTTTTTGAAATATGCGGCGCAACAACGGTTGAATCATTATTTGCGGCAGCTGCAATGGCGCTTGGATAAAGAAAACGGGAGGTAAGACAATGAGTAAAAGGAATCATCGAGGGTTGTCGGTAGTGTTAATAGTGGCAACGATAATTTCGATACTGGCACCTGTAAGACATGTGGAAGCTTTATCCTCAGGCTCGGCTGTCTACGGTACGGAGCCATGGCTTCTGTCTGCCGAACGGGAGCCGGAAATCGACAAGAGCAAGCAAGCGCTTTATTTCGGAGTGCTGGAGGCGGCGACAGCTTCCGGATATACCGTCTCCCTGATCGAGCTTGAGGTGCTGGCAGGCGAGGAGGTATACGCTTATAAGCAGGAAGCCGGACAAATCGTTGAAGTGACTGTACGAAGCTATACGGATGTCGTCACAACGGATGGTTCGCGTCGTCTGCTTCCGCAAACGCCGGTCGTAGTGGCCGGCTACGAGCAGCCGGACGGACGCATTGAAGCGTTGGTCGTCGGCGATATGCAGACGGCGGAAATGGTGGAACCTGAACAGAACGGTCCGCTGACTGCAGAGCAGCTGCAGCGGCAAGCTGAAGCGTTCAATAGGCAAGAGGAAGTAATGGAATTGGGCGATCGCCAAAAAGGGTTTGACGGTCAGACTGTCAAGCAGGAAGTGTCCATTGAATCGGCTTCATCCCAGGAGGGGGCTATAACAGCAATGGCCGATCCGAACGAATGGGCGGACAAGCGTTATGCTACAGTATCGGGAGATTATTCGAAATCCTACAAATGGAACCAAAGCGTCCCTGCCGTGAAGGTAGGCGCATTTTTAACCGTTTCCTTGTACTTTGAAGCATTTGCGGGACTGGATTTAAACTGGAGCTTTCCGTTTGAAGTCGATGCGCGCCTGGAGAAGCCGCTGCGGTATTTGCCGTATCAGGAAAGCCGTCTGTTGCCCGGAGAGACGCTTCAGCAACGGGACCAGCGGATGCTGCGGAACAAGGCGATGCTGGAGGTGGACGTGAAGCCGCTCCGCCAGGAAGAGCATCGTACGCTGTTTGCAGAGACGGGGCTTCGTCTGAACGTTGGTCTCAAGGGAACGGTTGTCGGCCACGATTTCGACGTCAAACTCGATATTCTGAAGATTGCCGGCGCCGCCAGCGGCGTATCGCCGGGATTGCACATGCAGGTCGGAGGCAAGTATGCGGCTCCGCTCTTCGGCAAGTCCGAGGCTTTTGGTATTAAGGAAAAAATCGGTCTCGACAAAGAAGTGCTCGATTGCAACGTCATCTCCTGTACCATCGATCTGTTCACAGATGATTCGATCGGTATCGGTTTGCCGTTTTTCGAGGCGGGGGTATTTTCAATCGGATTTCTGATGCAGCCTGTCGTAATGGTTTATGGCGACTATCCGAAGTTGACTGGATTCGAAGCAACCGACGGACTCACGGTGGAGACTATGTCCGGCTACGATCACGGGTTCCGCAATGTACCGGTTCCGGTGCAGGAGACTTCCGTTATTTATCCTTATGACGCGCTGCTGCTGCATGTATCGGATATCGGCGCAACACCGCCACCGCAGCTCGCGGACGAGGAAGGAACGTTTGAGCTGAGTTTTGACGTAGACTATCATCCGCGAGCCATGATCGGATTCGTCTATCAGGGTACGATTAAGGCCAAGAAGCTAGGCATCGGAGGCGAAGTGCGATTGCCGATGATGACGCTGCCTGTTCCGTTCAACTTCGATCTGTCCGCATTGGGGGGCGGTAGCGGCAGGGCGACGTTGACCTGCTCCAGCAAGGAGCAGACGATCGAGAATTGCTCCGGAGGCGCATTGTCTTATGTCAGCGAATCCGTAATCAAGCCGATGGAACTATCGATCGGCGCGTTGCCGGATGCGGTCGGCGGCGCTTACTACGACTCTGGCGAGCTTCAGGCTCTCGGAGGAGCCGGCAACACGACGCTCAAGGCGTCCGGCTTGCTGCCTGAAGGGCTAGAGCTGGCGCGCGTCGGCTCTGCGCCGAACGGGAACGGTAAATATCGGCTTGAAGGAACGCCGCAGACACGTGAAGGGGTATACGCGATACGCCTGAAGGCAACGGACCGTGAAGGGGGCAGCCGCGAGTTCGAGCTTCCGCTTTCCGTCAACCAAATGTATCCGGAGCGAATCGAGGCTGAGCTGCAGACTGGACAGTTATGGAGCCGGCAATTCCGGCTCTCGCAGCCGGACGGCACAAGCGCCGACGGTGTAATCTGGCGGGTGGAAGGCAACTTGCCGGCGGAGATGTACGAGCTGAACGAACAGGGGCGACTGCAGACGGTGCCGTCCCAGCTGACAGCTGGCGATTATGAATTCGAGGTGATAGCGGAATGGAACGGTGCGCTATACCGCACGGGAACGAAGCATCGGCTGCGCGTTAGTGAGGCGGACGTAAGGAACGAGCGGGAATGGAGCGTCGTTCACGCCGAGCCGACGGGTATGGTGAGAGGCTACGGCAGCGCGCTCTGGCACGATCAGCTGGGCAGTCTCGCCCTGGTGTTGCCGGGCCGCGGAGCGGTGCTTTACGATGGAAGCGCGTTTGAGCAGGCGGCGCAACTGGAACTGCCGTACCATACCTCCATGTCTTACGTTTATCCGGAAGGTGAGGCGGAGGACGGTTGGGCTTATATTTTCGGTGGAGCGGAGCAGCCTTACTATTATCAAGGCGATTACGCGGGCGATGTCTACCGCTGGGACGAGCGGGGCGTAATAAGACTGTACGAGGATCCGAAGGACGGGTCGGGGCCGACGGTGTTCGATGCCGCAACAGCGGCGTTGCCGGACGGACGGCTGCTCGTCTTCGGAGGCGATTACGGAAACTACCATCAATCCGGAGCCTATAAGCCCAAGCTGTCGAATGAGACGTGGCTGTTCCATCCGGACGAGGGAAGATTTGAAAAAGTCGCAGCGTTGAATAGTCCGAGCCCGCGCAGCGGGAAGCAAATTATGACCTATGTGCCGGAAATCGGGAAGGCGGTGCTGATCGGTCAACATTTAAACGGAGCCGCCTTTGTGCCGCAGGAGCGCGAGGAGGAGATTTGGCTGTTCGATCCCGATACGCTGCAGTGGTCCGAGGCGGAAGGCGGCAGCAAGCTGACGTTGTCGCCGGATGAAGGCACGCAGCTGGTCTATTCGCGCGGCGAACGCAAGCTGTACGTGCTGGTTACAGAAACGACTCCCGCGACGATAAGGGAGCAGGACCGCCCTATTACTGTTGAACGGCTGTACTCGATATCGACCGAAGGCGGGCAATTGGGCGGGCTTATCGACGAATCCGGAAGGCTGCCGAAGGAAAGCGAAGCCTGGGGCCGCGGGGGAGCGGGTTTTGCGTATGACGAACACAATGGCCGACTTGTTTATCTGGATGACAAGGCTTATTCCAGACTTGACGTCTGGTCGTACTCGCTACCGCTGGCGGAGAGCGATAAGACAGCTTTGACGGCCGACGGAGAGGACAAGGCGGAGTTTCAATTTGATCTGGGTCGGTACGTCGATGATCCGAGCCAGTGGCTTGTACGTTGGCTACCGGCGGGCCGCTCTTCGTTGCTGGGCGAGGAGGAATCCCGCGTAACCGCTCCAGATGAACACGGAATCGTACGCTTGAGCGTATCTTACGACAACTATGCGATGACGGGAACCCGCTCGGGCAGCTTGCTGCTGATCGCCGAGCACGCCACGAACGGCAGCCGGATTCCGATCGGATATGCGCGCATCGCTCTGCATCCCGTTCCAGCTAGCACGGCGAACAGCCGCGTCCAGCTAACTCCGGATATTCACGACTATTGGGGCGATACCGGAATGATGCATGCATTGGCGACGATGCAATCGGAACTGACCATTATGCTTCGCTCGGAAGGCGGCTATAGCGCCGGCGCATCTGAGTCCGGCGGAGCTTATAAAGGCGAGCCGCTGGCCGGCCGCAAGCTAACCCTTCTGAACGCGGAGGAACTGGAGCGGCAAGGGCTGCGCGTCTATACGGGAGAAATCGGGGATGCTTCGATGGATCGCAACGATTATGACGAATACAAGTTTCTGGCCACATTCGAAGGCTACAGCCAATCCGTATATACGGACGACAACGGGCAGGTGAAGCTAAACGTGGTCAACATATATCCGGATCGACTGCCAATCGGGGAATATCCGCTTCGATTCGAGGTGGGGGATGGAAGCGGATTAATCGTGGAGACGACACTGGAAGTGCTGCCAAGACAGCCGGAGCCGGTTCGAGCGAGCTACGGCTACGAGCTGTGGGCGAGCGAGCCGTTCGTCATGAACGTGGCTCTGGACGGATACGAGCAATGGCATTCCTATGCCTGTTCCGACGCAAGCCCGCTGTCTTGCTTCGAGCTGGTCTCCGGCCAGTTGCCGGATGGGATGGCGCTGAACCGGAGAAGCGGTACGATCAGCGGTATTCCGCGCGAGGAAGGCGTCTACGAGGTCGGCGTCAAGACGCCGTACCAAGCGGACGGAACGGCCAATGTTGCCGTGATGTTTACGGTCCTTCAGCCCCTGAGGCTTGATCCGTCCAAGCGCGAGTGGAGATTTGCGGCGCAGGTCGGCGATCCGTTCCATTATGCGTTGTCGGAGCAAGTGAAAGGCGGAGTCGGGCCGTTCTCCTTTGAGCTGATCGAAGGAACGCTACCTCCAGGCCTCTCTTTCTCCGCAGACGATGAGGGTCGGACTGCCGGTTATTTGGCGGGCACGTTCACGAAGGCTGGCGTGTATTCTGTCAAGGTGAACATATCTGAAGCCGAATTACGCGCATCGGCTACAGACAGCGGAGGGCATATCGCCACCGCGCCGCGTTCCGTCGAAAAAACTTTGATTTTCAACATAAGCGAAGCGGAGAGCTACGGAACAGCTTTCAGCGTCTTTGACAAGGTCAAGGTTACAACGGAAGCGGGGTTATGGGTAAGCGGTCTGGACGGCATTCCCGAAGGCGGCAGCGCAGGGGCCTTCACGCCATACGGGGGCAGCGCATATTACAAGCTGATCCGTCCCTCTACAACGATGCCGGCTCCTTTCGAGTTGATCTATGATGAATACTCGCAGGTATACGCCGACGATTGGTTGGGCTGGTACTACTGGTCGCCGCATGATGGCGCATGGCTGCCTTTCGCCGACGGTTCGTATTCTACCGAAGGAGCGGCTGCCCTCGTGTCCGGAGACGCCGAGCTACGGCAGGCTTGGCGGCGCGGAGCGGATCGTTTTATGGGTTACTACGAATATGATTATTTATATGTGGCGATCGGCCAGGCGCCGCAGCCAGCGCCTGTGCTGCTTGAGGCAATCGACCAGGGCTTTACCGATGGAGCCGGAAGCCTGCTGGTGCAGCTCACAGGCGAGCACTTCACAGAAGACGGCAAAGTATATGTCGGTGCGAGAGAGGCGCTGCAATCTTACGTCAACTATTCGGATGGGACTGGCATGTCGGTCTTCCTGCCGCCGGGATACGGCACGAAGGACGTGGTCGTCGTCACTCGAGGCGGGGTCAGCAATGCTGTGCCGTTCACGTATGCGGGCGAACCGAAAACACCGGCCTACGATCTGGAACTGAGGGTATCCGTCAAGACGAAGGAAGAGGCGGAGGCGGTTGATCCGGGCAAATGGTTTTTGTTCGAGGGGGATCAAGTCGTCTATGTCGATCTGTACGACGGCAGCGGAAAGCGCGTCGCATTGGACGAGGTGCTGCTGAAAGAAACGGAAGCCTGTGACAGCTTGCCGGAAGAAGAGCGGGGCCGCTGCTTCGATCCGTCATTTACGCTTGCGAACTGGACGAATATCTATGACAACAGCACGGAAACGTTGCAGTTCAGATGTTTGCCGTCAGGCGGGTCCTCGTGTGAGGAGGAGTCTGGTTATCACGCTTCTCCCATTATTAAGGGAACGCTGGCGCCGGACGGCACGTTCCGCGCCGTGCTGCGGCGAACGGTCGACTTGTGTGTGGAGGAATGCGGCTCCGACGATGAGTCGGAGGTGCCGGATGAGACCTATCCTGGAGCGGAGATCGATGTCGTCATCTCGAACGAGGACGGTTATTACGGCCGCGTAATCGGTAACGCGCCGGCTCCGGAGCGCGACAATTACGCCTCCGATGCGACTGAGCCGCTGCGGATCGAGACGGCGGCGCTGAGTGAGCTGCAGCTTGATGCATCCGAGCCGTACGCGTTCATGCTGCAGGCGGCCGGCGGTCGGGAAGGCAGCTACGAATGGCGATGGGGCGACAGCTTCAGCGTGCCGCCCGGACTGGTGCTGGAGAGGGAGACGGGCTTGCTGCGAGCCGCTGAGCTGACCGGCGATCCGTCCGTTCCGAATATTCAGCCGGGTACTTACGCACTGACGATCGCCGTTAGTGACGGCCTGACCAGCGCTTCGCGCTCGTATACGCTGACGGTTACCGGTCAGCCGGAGCGGAATATTGCGCTGTCCGGACTGTTGGTCCATCAGGGCAATCCGCAAGAGCCGCTGCCGCTGCAGGGTGCGGAGGATGAATTAGGAACGAGTCTGTACGCAGCTATTCCTTACGAGACGGACGATTTATACGTGCTGCCTTTCTTGGGCGAATATACGGAACACGGGCAGACCGTTACAGATTCTGTCTACCGCGTCTACGCCGAAGTCAGCGTCGCCGGAAGTCTGGTGCCGCCTCAGCCGGACGGCTCGTTCAAAGTGAGTCCGGGAGAAGGCTGGACGGACATTCGGATTGCGGCCTTGGTCAAGGAGGGCGACACGCTGGTCACCGCTCGCATGTATACCTTGCTCGTGAAGAAAAGTCAATCGGCTGAGCTGGAGCGGCTGCAGGTGAACGCGCCAGGCGCGTACGAAACGATCGAGCTGCCGCTGAAGGAAAGCAGCGGCGAGGCGCTGGCGACAATTCCTGCCGATACGAATTATATAACCGTTCGTCCGTCGGCCGTTGATCCGACAGCGGTCATTCGGCTGACGGTGAACGGTGAACCGGCCTCCGAACGATATCTGACCAGCGGATGGGAAAGCTCTGCGATCTACCTACCGGCGGGGGATCGTCATCAATTGACGATAACCGCCTCCGTTACGGATGGATCGGGAGAGCAGGTCTCCCGAACGTATACGGTTAACGTCGTAAAGACATTATCCGCCGATGCGTCGCTTGGCGCGTTGGCATTCAGTCCGGAATGGCTGACAGAGACTTATGCGGGGCAAGCGGTTGTCGAACTGGAAGTGCCTTACGAGCAAAGCGCCATTATGATGCTCGCCACGCCTTCGCATCCGTCCGCCGGCTTGACGGTTGCGGTTAACGGCTTGCCGGCGCATCCGGACGCAGGAGGCGAATATTCCCTTCAGCTGAGGCCGGGCGGTAATGAGGTAAAGCTTGAGGTGTTGGCGGAAAATGGCTATACCCGATCAATTTATACGGTTCTCGTGAACCGAACGTTATCCAATCGCGCTTCGCTGGCTAATCTTGAGACTGATTTCTTCGACCTGGACTTTGATCCTGCCGTTCATGCATACACCGCGGCGGTTCAATCCGACATAGACACGGTACGTCTTGCTCCTATGCCGGAGGATGCCGGAGCCACGCTCGAGCTGTTCCTGAACGGAGCAAAGCGGCAGGGCGCGGAAGGCCGCTTCGAGCTGCGTCTTATGCCAGGCGACAACGACATTCGCATTCGCGTCACAGCTGCCGACGGTGTGACGACGAGGCAGTACCGGGTGACGGTGCAGCGGGCATATCTGGAGCCGGAACAGGTCAGCGCGAACGCGCAGCTGGCTGCGCTGCAGCTGCAAGCCGGGACGGCGGGCAGGATCGTGCCGCTCAGCCCGGCCTTCCGGCCCGGTATGTACACGTACACTGCCGCCGCTGAAGCCGGCACGGCAATCGTCGCGTTGTCGGCGCCCGCTGCCAACTTCGGAGCGACGGTTCTCGTTACGCGTAACGGCTTGCCCGTGGAGGCGGGCGCGGACGGCCGATACGTATTGGACGTGACGGACGCTTCCGTCCATGACATCGTCGTCCGCATCCTTGCCGAAGACGGCATGAACAACCAAGCGTATCGGATTCGCTTGACGCTGGACGTTCCGTCTTCCGGCGGCGGGGACGATGGCGGCACCGGAGACGGAGGCGGAGAAGGCAGCGGTTCCGACTCTGAGAGCGATCAAGGCGCCCTTTGGACGGAAGAACTCATGTATGGCGACGGCTTTAAATTGACTGTCCAAGGCCACACTGCTCCTGCCGCGTCGAAACCCGTTATTCGCATTACAGAAAAAAGCGTTCGGGAAGCGGCTTGGGATGCGATGCCGGATGGCTGGCCCGATGGATTTCCGCTGACAGTCGCCTATGAAGCGGCTGCTGCTCCGGCTTCGAACGAGCTGCGGGCCGTCGTTGAATTTGCATTAGGTGTCACGCCAGACATACTGCCTGACGGCTACCGTCTGCAAGCCTTCGTATACGATGCCGAAGCGAAGAAGTGGCTGCCGCTTGCCAGTAGGCTCGGGTTCGGTACGCTTACGGCCGAAAGCAGTCAACTGGGGGCGTTTGCGCTTTTCCTGGTCGGTTCGACCGGTATTCCGGCAACCGACGGAGATACCGGCGCCGCCTTCGGCGATACAGCCGGCCATTGGGCGGAGCCATGGATTGCGCTTGGCACGGCCCTTGGTTACGCGAACGGGTTCGAAGACGGCTCCTTCCGTCCGCAACGACCGATCAGCCGAATTGAATTCATAGCCATGCTGATGCGCGCTGGCGAGCACAGTGCCTTATTCGGACCGCATCGCGGGCCGCTTGAACAAGTCGACGGATCGGGAACGGATCGGGTGTCCGCCCAAGCGAATCTTGAAGCAACGGATTCGGATCGCTTGCCGCCGTTCGCGGACTGGGCGGATATGCCGGCATGGGGGACGGAGTATGTGTTGACAGCCCATCGTTATGGCATCGTGCAAGGTTATGCCGACGGCACTTTCCGTCCTCATGAGTCGATCACAAGAGCGGAGATGATGACGATGTTGGCAAGATCGCTTCAGCTGCCGGAAGGGGATCCGTCGGCGTTGAACAGCTTCAAGGATGAAGAGGCGGTGCCTGAGTGGGCGATGTCCGCGGCAGCGTCCTTGATGGAAGCCAGGCTCGTGAACGGCCGCAGCGAAGGGCTACTCGCTCCGCTCGAGCAGACGACCCGCGCAGAGGTGATCAAGCTGCTTGTAGAAGTCTATCTGAATACGCTAAGGAATGTCTTATAATCGAGTAACGTTCATCGTCAATAGGCACTGCAGCTCGCACTCAGCAAAACGGTATTGGCGATTCATGCGAGATTTACGCCTTCCATACTTTTATATTAGCAAACTTCTGCACATTGTATTAAAATGTTAATCATATGAATAGATGAATGCTGCAGGAGTGTGTCGAATGATAGAAGGGCCGTTTAAGCGTGTGACGGAAGCCACTTACCTGGCTACGGAGAAGAGTGATAAGTATCGGGCCATATTGCGCCACTTTTATATCCAGCATGAGCGGTTAAAAGAATTCCTAATGCCGGAAGAAGTATTCCTGCATTTGAAGGAATCGCCTTATTTCGATCGATATGATATGGAAGAGCTGCATAGTGATCTGGCGTCTCTGGTCAAATGGGGGAATTTGCGGGCGCAGCAAGAGAGCGGTAAGGTCAAGACGATTGAAGAATTCAAGAAGAAAAGATTCCGCTATCAAATTACACCGTATACGGTAGAATTCGAGCGGATGCTCATCCAATTCGAACACCAGTCTGAACAGTTCGGAGGCTCGCTGGAAAAAACGCATTTTGAACGGATGTATCAAACGCTGCAAGGGATCAAGCAATCAGCCGGCGAATCAGCCGAAGGCTGCGCGCAGCTATGGGATGACTTGCTGACGTATTTCAAAAAAATCACACAAAATACGTCAGATTATTTTGCCTACTTGCGCAGTGAGGATGCATCCGAGCAAATGAAGTCGGAGGCTTTTTTTCTATATAAGGATCAATTTACGCGGTATCTGCGAGATTTCATTATCAACCTGCAGCGTACAGCCGCTTCCATTCAAGATATGATGATTACCATGCCGCGTGAGGACATGCGTAGGTTTTTGCAACAGGTCGCTCGGCATGAGCAGAATGTGTTCCGATTCGATCGGATCGGCGATGAGAGAGATCATGTACATGAATTGGAAGCAACATGGTTCAACATTAAGGCGTGGTTCATCGGCGATGATGCCGGGGGAAGCCAATATGAGAATGTGCTTGAGCAAACGAATGAAGCGATTCGCAGGATGACGAGGATCATTCAGCGATTGGGCGAGCGCAGCTTGCTGCATCGAAGCCGCAAGGAGGATTATCTTCATCTGGCGGAATGGTTCTCGAACTTGCCGACGATCGAGGAAGCGCATAAGCTGTCTTCAATTGTATTCGGTCTGTCGCATACGAAGCATCTGTATGCTGATCATATCCCAACAGACGATATTTATACGGATGTGTGGGAAGAGACGCCAATGGCGCATGAACGCATTCCGAGAATCAGGAGCTATCGGGAGAAAACAAGAGCGAATGCGGTGGAGAGTCATAACGAGCAAAAGGAGAAAACCCGGACGGATTATTTGACACGGCGTATCTACGAACGCAAAGTCATTGAACAGTATTTGACGGGCAATACGTTAGAGCTGGAGCAATTGCCGATCATTGAGCCGTTCGTTCGCAAGCTGCTGCTTTCCTGGATCGGCAAGGCAATGGCGAAAGCGGACCGTACGATTAAAACGGAGTATGGCGATGAGGTGAAAGTGGAGCTGGACCGCACCCGCACAATTGTGCTGCAGGCCCAGGACGGGCAGATGGAAATGCCGGCCGTGACGCTCCGATTTAAAGGAAAGGAGAACGACAACCATGAGTATGCGTGAGGATGCCTTTGATGATCAAACGCAGGATGCGCTTGGTTTGTTGTTCGAGCAGTTCTGGATTTTGCGTGATGAAGAGCCGGAAGCCTACCGATTGATTCGCGATCGAGAGCTGAAGCTCAAGCGATATGTGCAGGATAAGTACGGGCTTGACCTGATCGTGCATCAGCACTTTGCGAAGCTGGAGAAAATTCCGGTGGTACCGCAGAGCTGGATGGGAATTCAGGCATTTCAGGAACAAATGGACTATGCGATCTTCTGCTGTGCGCTCGCTTATACGGAGCAGAAGGCAGTGGACGAGCAGTTCTTGCTGTCCGACCTGGCAGAACGAATTCAAGAGCTGTATAGGAGCGAGATTCCGCTAGACTGGACGCTGTATCAACACCGTCGTTCACTTGTGCGAGCTTTGAAGCAGGTGATCGAACTTCGCTTGATTAAAACGATTGATGGAAATCTGGAGCTGTTTCAATCTAGTGAAGAGGAGGAAGTGCTCTACGAGGTGACGGTCTATTCCCGTTACTTCATGAGATCCTACCCGGATGATTTGTTTAAGTTTCATACGATTGAGGAACTAATGAAGCAAGAATGGACCCGCCATCAAGAGGATCTGCGGAGGAAGCGGGTGTACCGCAGGCTGATGATGACACCGGTGGTGTATCGCACGAGTGAGGACGATGCTGATTTTTCCTATATCCGCAATTTCCGTAATCGATTGCGCGAGGACTTCGAGCAGAACACGCCATTTCGTCTGGAGGTATTCAAGAATGCTGCGATGCTGACACTTCCGGATCCGAAGAAGCGTTATACCCTCTTCCCGGATGCAAGCGGGATTGCAGATGTTGCGCTTCATACGATAGCGGTTATTCGAGAGCAGTTGGATGCTCTGACCGTCAATGAATTTGGCGAGCTTCGCTTGCCGCTGGCCCGGTTCCAGACGATTGTGAAACAAACGAAGGAGCAATACGGACATGGATGGGCGAAGAAGTACCGTGAGTTGTCCCTGGAGGCACTGTCTGGCGACATCATTGCATTGTGGGAGTCATGGGATATGGCGGCCATGGAGGAAGAAGAGTCGCATATACTGACCATTTTATCGGGGGCGGCACGGATGATTGCCTTCTATCCGAAGGATTATGAAGAGGAAGGGGATGCGGTGTAATGGCTGCTAAGTGGAAGCTGCATCGGGCGGGCTTGTTAAACTTCTGGTATTACGATAATGAAATTTTCACATTCCAGGATGGCAAATTATTGCTTCGAGGCACGAATGGCTCCGGGAAATCGGTCACCATGCAAAGTCTGCTGCCTGTGCTGCTCGACGGCAAGAAATCTCCTGACCGCCTGGATCCCTTCGGATCCCGATCGCGTCGAATGGCGGATTATTTGCTGGGCGAGAAGGAAGTCTCCAATCGCGATGAGCGAACAGGTTATTTGTTTATTGAATATAAGATGGAAGGTACGGAGCAATACTTGACAACGGGCATGGGGATGCAAGCGAAGCGTAATCAGCCATTGAAGTCGTGGGGGTTCGTCATTACAGACAATCGGCGCATCGGTTATGATCTCGAATTGTATAAGCTAGTGAACCAGAATGGCGAACGCAAGCAATTTCCCTATTCGCAGACGGAATTAACAACGGTGATAGGAGACGGCGGGGAAGTCGTCAGCTCCAATCAGGAGTATATGAAGCTGGTCAATCGGTATGTGTTCGGCTTCGAGACGATCGAAGCCTATGATGATCTGATTAAGCTGCTTATTCAGCTTCGCAGTCCGAAGTTGTCCAAGGACTTCAAGCCTACCGTTATCTATGAGATTCTGGAAGAAGCGCTGCCGCCGCTGACGGACGAAGATTTGCGTTATTTATCCGATTCCATTGAACAGATGGACCAGACGAAGCAGCAGATGGAGCAGCTCCACCGGGAAGTGAAGGCGTTAACGAAGCTGAAGGACGCCTATGAAGCTTATTCCGAACGAATCTTCGCCGATCAGGCGAAGGAATGGAAGCAGGCGGAAGCCCGGACGAAGAAGGAAGAGCAAGCAAGAGATGACTTAAGCAGACAGCTCGCTGAGCTTGGTGCGGCGTTAGAGATCAATCAGAAGCGAGATCGTGATCTGAAGATCAGACAAGATACGTTGCATGACCAGAGAAAACGCCTGGAGCAGCATGAGGTATTTCGGCTGGAGGAAGAGCTGCAGCAGAAGCTGAAAGATCGAGATGCGCTGGAGCTCGATCGGAAGCAGCAAACGAGCAAGGTTGACGCCAAGATGAGTAAGGAGCGAGACACTCGCAGAAGAATGGATGAGCTTGAGCTGAGCGTGGATCAGAAAGAGCGGCAATTAAGGGATGCTGTCGATGATCTGGATTACGAAGCCCAGGAGAGTGCATTCGCACAGCATGAGCTGAATGTGCAGGACTATGAACGGAATGAGGGCGGACCGTTTAACTTCGACAACTGGAAGCGGGAGCTGGAGGTTCATACGGCGAAGCTGGAAGCGGCGCTTGAAGAGCTGAGGCGTCGAGATGCCGTCATCCAACAATTTCAAGATAAGAACCGTGAGCTGAGCGAAGTGAAGCAGGCGCATGACGCCTTGCTTGAAAGTGAGCGGAAATGGCAACGACTGCTGTCTGACGAGAAGCAAGCCTTCATCCATCGGATTCATCTCTGGCTGGATGAACATCCCTATTATCAGGCGACGGATGCGGCTAGACAACAAATGATGCGCTTCGTGGATCAATTATTCATTGCGTATGAATATGAGGACGTGAAAGGGGTGTTCACCCCTTTCGTACAGGCGTATGAGGATCAGCTCCGAACGGATCGGGCCGATGCGATCACGAAGAAAGTCCAGGCTGAGAAGGAGCGGGAAGGACTTCAGTCCAAGTGGAATCAGGTGAACAAGCAACGGGACCCCGAACCGGAACGTCATGCGGCAACTATCGAAGCGCGTAAGCAATTGGATGCCAGGTCAATTGTGTACAAGCCCTTATACGAGCTTGTTGCGTTCAAGCCAGACGTGCCTTCAGAGGTGCAGAAGCGTCTGGAGAGCGCCTTGACGGAGACAGGACTGCTAGACGCATTGGTGACATCCGAAGCGATTGACTATCAGCATGATCGTGTGCTGCTGGCCGATCCTAAGCTGTTCACCTCCACACTAAGTGATTATTTACAGCCTGATACAGCGCAACGGGCGATACCGATGGAACAGATCGAGGTGATCTTGCAAAGTATTGAAATGAACGGGGATGCGCCTGTTCACTTTACGGAGGATGGAAGCTACCGTTTGGGCAGCTTGCAGGGGCATGCCTTGCCGCTGGATGAGGTGCGATTCATCGGACGAGAGGCCAGGAGACGCTATCGGGAGCAGCTGCTCGCAGAGCTTGAAGTCCAACTATCGGCATGCGATGAGCGCATATCCGAATGGGAAGCCCGGCGGAAGCAGCTGGATCAACAGCTGCAGCAGTCCCTGGAGGCATGGAAGCAATATCCGTCCAGCGCAGATGTAAGAACTTGCTTCAATGAACTGACGACTGTACGGGGCGAGATCCATCTCCGCGAGAAGCAGATCAACGAAGTGTCTGAACAGTTGGCGAGACTGGATCAGAAGCTGCAGGAATGCAAGCGGAAGCTCTATGAGCTGACTCAAGGCATCGAACTGGAGCTCAGTGCGGATGCCTATCAGCAGGCGCAGGCACAGAGCCGGCAATATGAAAAACAGCTGCATCACATTCATCGGGAGCATGAAAGCTGGATTCGATTGCTTGAGGATCAAAGACGGGAACAGGAACGGTTGCGAGATCTGCAGGCGGAAATTGACGAAGAGAGGGGTGAACTTGCTGTTCTGGAGGACAGGGTTGTGAAATTGGAGCAGCATATTGAAGATATTCAACAGCAGCAGCGGCTGAAGGGCGCCGAGGATGTGAGACGCGAGATTCAGAAAGTGGCGCAAGAGCTGTATGAAATCCGTTCCGAGCTGGAGCAATTGTCGAAAACGATTCCTTCTTTAGCTGTGAACCAAAGTAACACACAAGAAAAGCTTGCGGAACGGGAGGACTTGCTTGCCTTCTGGAATCAAATGAAAACGGCTTGGCAGGAAACGGTTCATAAGGAATGGAAGCGGGGTACGATGGCATCCCAGCGCGGTGTGATGGACGAAGCCATCATAATGGAATTCGCGATGGACAAAGCGACTAAGGACAAGTCTGTCTTGGAGGCAGAACTGACGAAGCTGTTCTATAACCTGCAGCCTGATCTGACCGAGCATAAAATAACGCAATTTACGGATACGCCAGATGTGCCTGACTGGATGAGGGAAGTGGATCGGGAGGAATGGAAGCCGGTCATTGAACAGTGGAAATCGAAAAACACGCGGAATATTATCGAATTCGATCAACGCGGCGTGAAGATATCGCCGGCTGTCTTGTATGAAAGTGTGTCCCGCGAGCTGGCTATTCAGGAAACGCGTCTGGATGAAATGGACAAGCAGCTTTATGAAGAAATTTTGCTCAATTCCGTAGGGCATAAGCTGAGAGCTCGCATTCGCCGGGCGGAGCAATGGACGGAGAAAATGCGAGGATTGATGGAAAGCCGGGATACGTCCTCCGGTCTGAAGTTCTCCATACGCTGGAAGCCGAGAACGGCCGAATCCGAGCAAGAGCTGGATACGCAAGAGCTGGTCACTCTGCTGAAGCAGGATGCGAATGTGTTGAATGAAGATGATCTGGGGCGGATTACGCGGCATTTCCGTTCCAAGATCGAGTCGGCCAAAGTGTGGCTTGAGGAGAAAGGCGAGGGGCAGACGCTGCTGCAGGTGTTGAAAATGGTGCTGGATTACCGCAAATGGTTCTCCTTTGTGTTGTACTATGAGCGTCCGAATGAACCGAAGCGGGAGCTGACCAATCATCATTTCTTCAAGTTTAGCGGCGGCGAGAAGGCGATGGCCATGTATATTCCATTATTTACGGCCTGTTATTCGCGTTACCAGGAAGCGGCGCCTAGCGCTCCTTATATCATCTCATTAGACGAAGCCTTCGCAGGTGTGGATGAGAACAACATTAATGAGATGTTCGAGATTGTGGAGCAGCTTGGCTTTAATTACATCATGAACTCTCAGGTTCTCTGGGGAGATTACGAGACGGTACATTCGTTAGCGGTAAGTGAGCTGGTCAGACCGAAAAATGCCGACTATGTCACGGTTATTCGCTACAGATGGAATGGACAAGAGCTGGCTTTACAGCTCAATGAAGAAGGTGAATTGAATGGACAGGAAGCTGGATGAAGCACTGGCGTACTTTAAGGAGAAGAAGGGGTTTAAATCCCTTTTTCTCCTTTTTCGCAAAAAATATGAATCACTTGGCAGATTCGGCGGATCGATTGACTTAGGGACATTTTCGGATCAAGAGGTGGAGGAGTTGGCCTTATTTATGGGCGCTTCCCCACATCATTTGATGAACAAGGGAAAGCTTATGCTGTCTGCGTTCGAGCAGCGTCTGCAGCAAACTCGCTTCGCCGGTATTTCCTTGCTTGAACTGCTGGAGGCTTATGATGGTCAGAAACTGCAATCCAGGAAGGCTGTGAAAGCGGAGCAGACGGCAGAGCAGCTGGCCAGATTGGCTGATTATCGTCGCAAGTATCCGCAGCTTTCCGATTGGTTCGTCTATGTGGAAGGTCGAACAAGCGATACCCATTGGATATGGCGGCTGTTGCTAGAACCCGAATTTGCAGCGGATATGGACATACTGGCGCAAGCCTACTCGGCATTGCCTGACGCCATTGAACGATATCCCTTATTTAGTCAACGGGTCACCGGCAATCCGCATGCGCTGGACCCTGCTGCAGGGAGAGGCAAGCTCTGGATTCATCTGCTGCATGTGATGGCTGGAGGACAAGGTGCTATGCCGTCGCAGGCGGAATCGTTGAACGAGCTGCTGCTGCAGCATAACCTGCTAAGGGATGACATTCAGAATTTCGTGACCCAGGCGAACTTGCTTGCCTACATCGGTGATCGAGAGCACCCCGTATGGCGAGCTGCAGCTGAAGAGAACAGTGTCTTGAATGTGCCCATGCGGGAGCTGTTGAAGGTGGACAGGGTCATTGCAGCTGGAGCAGGTGAGTCAGCCAAGTCAGCGAACGTATACATTGTTGAAAATTCAGGCGTGTTCTCTGCCCTGTTGGATGAAGTGCCGGACGCCCCGCTGATCTGCACGCACGGTCAATTCAAGCTGGCAGGATTACAGCTGATGGACATGCTGGCTTCCGCAGGACATACCCTCCATTATAGCGGGGACTTCGATCCGGAAGGTCTGTCGATGGCGATGCGGTTCAAGCAAAGATATGGTGCGCAAGGGCGCGTGTGGCGTATGACGACAGAGGAATACTGGGCATCAATACCCGTGGTGGAACTGGGAAGCAGAACGGCGAAGCTGGATGCGATGGAGCATTCGGAGCTGGGCGAAGTGGCAGCAGCGATAAAAGGAACAGGAAGAGCCGGCTACCAGGAAGGCATATTAGGCTTGCTGATTGAGGATCTGCAGAGAGTGACTCAATAGTTGGATTGCGAGGCCAACGATATCTCCGCCCGCGCTCCTCAGATGCGGACGCCGCATAAACCGGCAAACAAAAAACGAGTGTTGAGAGTTGCCCCCACGGCGAAACGGTTCGCAGACTCTTCTACACTCGTTTATTAAGTTATTTTCTAATTGTTTTCAATGCAGTAGACCAAGCTACAACCTCATCCAACATTTTTTGAACTGTTTCTTGATGAAACGCCGCTGGTTTAAAGGTTCTCATTTCTTCAAAATCAGTAAAAAGATTTAGTGCTGGTTGTGTTCCTACCGTTGCAACTTGTGGCACCGTTAGAATCAATCTTAACTGCTGAGCTGCTGTGGTCCCACCAGCAGAACCATAACCTACAATACCAGCTGCTTTATTATTCCACTCCACATATAAATAATCGATGGCATCTTTCAAGCCAGACGTAATCCCTCTATTATATTCCGGTGTTACAAAAACAAATCCATCGAGTTCACTAATTTTTTCAGACCAAACTTTTGCTTCTGGAGTTTGATAGTCCTTTGTCATAATAGCAGGAACAGATTCATTGTATCTTGGCAGGTTGTAATCTTTAATATCTACCAACTCAAATTCAGCATCTTTTCTTGTGTCTGCAATTGATTTCACCCATTCTGCAACTTGTACATTCACTCTTGCATCTCGAGTGCTTCCAGTAATGATACCGATTCTAATCATAAATATATTCCTCCTAAAATTGGTTTAACAATGGTATCTTCGCTTGCTTTTCCAATGACATTCTATATTTTTTTCTTTATAATCGAATTTTAGGCCATCATAACAATCAACAACACCAATAGTTCTGTGTATTTGTCGTTTATACAACACATTTGAGAATTTGTTTAAAAAGTAGGAGTGACAACAAAATGACTCAAGCAAAGACGGACCCCCGAGTTTTACGTACCCGCAAATTAATTATGGATTCATTCATTAAACTTTCAGGGGAAAAGGAATTCAAGAGTATTACCATAAAGGATATCACTTCTGAAGCGATGATTAATCGTGCAACTTTTTATTATCATTTTGAAGATATATACGACTTATTAGAGAAGGTATTGTCTGAAGTATTATTAGTTAATCTGAATTATGATTTCTACCAAAATAGCGAACTAAATGAAAAAACTTTCGTCAGCATTTTTAAAGCGATAACAAATTTTCAAAAGTCATTATCCAATCGATGCCATAGAGATTATGAAGATACCATTGCCCGTATTATTAGAGAACAGCTTGAAATCATTTTTTACAAAATGTTGTTCAAACAGAATAAAGCGAAAGAAGATAAAACTTTAAAAATAACTGCTGTCATATTAAGTTGGGGAATCTACGGCGCCTCTATAGAATGGAGAAGGAATAGTAAAGCATCTCCAGAGGAATTTATCAAATTAGTCATTCCTTCTGTTATGTATGGGATAAGCCGTTGAAATTCCTTGAGGCCCAGCATGGATATTCAAAAACGTTCCGTCGGGTATATCACCAGGTAGATCTATTTCTTGTTCATTTCTCTATATTCGGTCGGCGTAAGCTTGACCAGCTTCTTGAAATTCCGATTGAAATTCGAAGCATTACTGTAGCACAGGCTTTGTGCGATGTCCCCGATTTTCATTTCGGTTTCCGTGAGCCACTTCTTGGAAATCTCAATTCGGTATTTGGCGAGGTAGTCGATAAAGTTTGTTCCGGTGTCCTTCTTGAACTCCCGACCGACATACCCGGGATGATAGTTCATACTTGCAGCAAGCATTTCAAGACTTAGTTCCTTGTCGTAATTCCGTTGTATGGTTTCGATCATCACCTGCGTAATATTAATGTCCCGGCGTTGCTGTTGTTCCTTGGTCCACTCAAGCAATGGCGTCAATACTTCGGCGTCGAACCACAGTCGAAATTCTTGCAGGGTATGCATGCCCTGCAAGATGTTGGAGGAAAATATATCTTCCCGAAATACGGCCTGCACTGAAGCGCCGTAATCCTGCACCACATACCGGTCAAGCTTCTGAACAAACGCACAAGAAACGCTTGATAATCATAGTAGCTCACATGCTTTTCGAAAAACCTGGAAATCATCTGCTCCAGATGATGCAGGGCTTGTTCATGATCCAACTGGCGAATGGCTTCTGCAATGGCAATTTCCAAATCCTTGGGGTAACGCACTTGATCCAAATGATCCGTTTCCGCCTCATCGATAAACAGAATCGACTCCTGTCCCAGCCGAATCCGGTAGGTTAGCGCCGCCAAGCTGTCCTGACGAGCTAACGGAGCCTGAGAGAGCTGGCTGAAGGTTCGGCTAATGCCGATGCTTATTTTTAACTTTAAATAGTGACGCAGGCACTTATTTTCAACAATCGGATGGCAGTTCGCCCGAAGTCATCACAACGTTGAATCTCTCCGTATATACGTTGCTCGGTACCCAGGTGATGTCCAGATCGACTCCTGTCGCTTTCTGAAGCGCTGCCATCAATTCGTTGTCATCCTCGGGAGGCAATTCTCCATGAAAGGTGTTCATCATCGTAATAATTTTGGGTGGAGCCGCGGGTTTCTCCGAGCCGCCTCCGACGCAGGCATTCTTTGAGGCATTCGAGCCCGACGGCGATGGGGGGCTTTGCGCTCCTTGATTGCTGTTGCTGCATGCGGCTGCGAGCAGCGTGATAGCGATTAGTGCGACCAGCGAACGAAGACCCCATGTCTTTTTTGATTGTGAGATCTTCTTTATTCCTCCTAAAATGATTCATTTTTATGTTAAAGATGCGATGTCGACGCGCAACGATCTCATTCTTTAACAGAGCCTAACAGAATTCCGCTTTTGCAAGAAGGGATAAACGATCGGAATCGGCGACAGTGATACATCCTGCGCGGTGCTCTCGCCCAGACCCGCGACCGTAATAAATATGGTGATCATCAAACTGTGGAGCAGCAGGTAGTTGGAGATAATGTATTGATAAGCCGCCGTCGTAAACTGCTTCGGGACGAGTAGAAATTTGGACTGCATATAGTCCTGCTGTGTCGCGAACGAGGTGGCGATTACATGAACGAATGGCAGCACGGTAATCAGCGAGAATAAAATCAGCACCATAACGTTGATGCTATCAAACAGACGGTTTCCTAAACCCCGATAGATCAAGCAACCTCCTCCTTTCCGGATGAATTGAACCAGTGACACGTTAGAAGAGACCTTCTTCGCCGAAGCGCTTCGCCAGCTTATTGGCGATGATCACCAGAATGAGGCCGACAAGACCTTTGAACAACCCGATGACAGTTCTGTAGCTGAACTGTCAGTTAAGCAGCCCGATCCGATGCACGTAAGTATCGAACACTTCTCCGATTTCCACGAGATGAAATGTGGAATGTAAATCATCGTTTGGATGTAACGCTTTTACTCAAGAAGGCGGCAATTGACCATTTCTTCATTTTTGGCGTTTCAAACATCCAGTGAGCTAATCTCATCAAGCAAACAAGCTTGCTTTTGAGACAGCTCCTTAAAATCGCAATTCGCTGCAGGACAGTCCTATCGCCCTTTCAAAGAGAATCAACCTTTGATAGCTCCGATCATAACGCCCTTAACGAAGTATTTTTGCAGCATCGGGTACAAGCAAAGGAGCGGAATCGTCGCAATGATAATAGTGGCGTATTTGATCGTTTCCCCAATAGGGATTTTATCGAGACCGCCTACCCCTGAGATCGGCCGCCGTTGAAAAACATCGTGAATACAATGATGAACATAATCGGATTTTTCCACATCACATTACGTCTGGATAATGCATATGCGCCCAACGAAGTCATCAATATATTCAGAGAAGTTCCGACAACAACAATAAAGATCGAGTTGGCATATCCAGTATAAATATCAGGATTTTTAAATACCAGCAGGTAGGTTTCGAACGTAACCCCTTCTGGCCACAAAATGAGTCCGCGTATCTTCACGATTCATTCCGGCTCGCTAAAAGAAGCGATTATTAGTACATACATATAGAAAGGGATACAGCGTCGTACAAGACAATAAAAATAAGAAGAACAGATTACTCGCATCAAATCGTTTTCACCCAGACTCCGTTGCAATGTCATGACTTCTCGCCTTTACCAAAGTGGTCATAATGCCAGGAAGCATGACATGGAATGTCTGTCTCCATCGGCTAGCACCATCTACTCGAGCAGCTTCGTATAAGGAAGGATCGATGCTCGACATTGCAGATAAGTAAATAATAGAGCTCCATCTCTAATGTGACAAATATTGGATGGAGTGTAGGCGGTTCGGAACCAGCCGCTGTCGCCCAGGAAAGGGGTGTGCTCAAGGCCGAGAAAAGCAATTAAATCATTAATCAAGCCATCGCGCGCCAGGAAATCGACCAATATACCGCAAATAACGATGATCAAGATAAAATGCGGCATATATGTAACGGTCTGTACCAATCGCTTGAACTTGTTGCTGCGCAGCATCGAGAAGGCCGCATATACGGTTCTGCCTATACGGGCGAGTTATGGCGTTATGATCCTGCAACGGATGCCGATCATGATTTGAAGGTTTGCTTTCTCCGACCGGGACATTATTCTTATGCAATAATACCGACGGAGAAATGATCGAACTGGATCCTGAATCTCTTGAGGTCAAACGGCACGGCTTTGTTCATCTCCGGCCCGAATACCCGTGTCAACGGATTTCTGGCGCTTCCATTGGAGGGCTTACAGCCGATGAGAATTTTGTCCTTTATTATGGATTAGACAGCTTTCACGATACGAATACGATGCGGTTGGTCAGATGGGATATCTTGAACGGCAAGAATGTTGTTTGACGATACGGGAATTCTGCCCAGATTAATGACATGCGCCTCTGGGGAATCAAGCTTAAGACCGTCAACGATTCGGCAACTTTTATCCTTGTTATTCCATACCAATATTTTCCCGGCACAATCGGACACAAGCAGCTCATGATCGCTGAGTTCGCCCACAATCTTTTCAATATGCCAATCATCTGAAAGCTGCCCGGCAGAAACAAGCGGCACTTCGGAGAAGCTCCCGGCCATCGTTCCTTCGATTAGAGGCAGAGCGTTCAAGGCTACCATCACGGGGGGAACAGTGCTTGAGAACGGCAGTATTCTCGCAGGTACGGCGGATGGGATTCTGTTTTTGCTGGATGGGAATTTCAATTGGACGCGGTCGTATGGAAGACTTTATGCAAGCGGCAGCTTGAGAGAGTTCATATCTGCAGGCAATGGACGAGTGTTCGGCATATACGGCGACGAGAAGGATGCCGGTCATGTGTTCCGATTCTCGGAGCAGGAAGGATTGGTGGATCTGGGGAGGGCTAGAGTCATTAGAGAAAATGCGGAGCAGCTTAATCTCGATACAGAATGGGCCAATATCCACTATATAGGCGTACTGGCTTATTGGGCTGCGGATGATAGGCGCGCAGGCTCTTTCCTTATATTTAAGGAGCGGTTTCGATGATGGCTGTACTTTTCTGAAACCGCATTCAAAATTTTAGAGGGAGGATGAGTTATGAAGAGAGTATCGGCAGTGCAAAGGATGAAATCTCCACCCCCTATCTCAACCTTTTTGTATTTTGCGACAGGCAGGGTTGATCACAAAGGGGCTGGAAGCAGGTAATATAATAAGGTGAGCTTGATAGAAAGGATGATGAGCAGTTGAATGTACATAAGATCAGTAGCGTTGCATTAAACTTGACATGGATTGTGCCTCTAATAAGTCGTTCTAAATTGTGCTAAATATGTTAAATATATGTGGTTCATGACAGAAAAAAAGCTC
>NZ_JBHTJZ010000064.1:0-35819 GCF_042675905.1 Paenibacillus chungangensis
TTTAGGAGCTTTTTTTCTGTCATGCATCACATATATTTAACATTTTTGTAACAATGTCACTTTTTAGAGGTACATTCCATGTCAAGTTTAATGCAACGCTACTGATGTGGCATACGCAAGCAGAGGCGAAGTCAGTTTTTTGATGTTCCAATGTATGTGGCATACGCAAGTAGAGGCGGAGTGAGTTTTTTTGATGCTCCAATGTATGCGGCATGCACAAGCGTAGTGGGATTGCGTCTATTTGATGTTCCAATGTATGTGGCATACGCAAGTAGAGGCGAAGTGAGTTTTTTTGATGCTCCAATGTATGCGGCATACGCAAGCGTAGCCGTAGTGTGTTCTTTTGATGTTCCAATGTATGCGGCATGCACAAGCGTAGTGGGATTGCGTCTATTTGATGCTCTAGTGTATGCGGCATACGCAAGCGTAGTCGGATTGCGTCTATTTGATGCTCCAATGTATGTGGCATACGCAAGCAGAGGCGAAGTCAGTTTTTTGATGTTCCAATGTATGTGGCATGCACAAGCGTAGCCGTAGTGTGTTCTTTTGATGTTCCAATGTATGCGGCATGCACAAGCGTAGTGGGATTGCGTCTATTTGATGTTCCAATGTATGCGGCATACGCAAGCAGAGGCGGAGCCTACTATTGATGGAAGCAAGCGCTTTTAACGTCCTGTTCAACCTATGCAGCAACTTTGAACAATTGTTTCACATATATTTCAATGTTCAAGACGTTAAAATAACAAAACCGTTGTTGACGCGGAGGGGATATTCATGTATATTTACTTTAGCGATTAAAAGCTTAAAAGCCTAAAAGCCTAAAAGCTTAAAAGCCAAAAAGCATAAAAGCGATAAAGTAAAATGTTAACAAAAGGAGAGATCGCCATGATCGTAATTACGAAGTCCAATATTGATAATGCACGTATAGAAGAAATTGTAGCCTATATAGAAAGAAACGAAGGTGTGCAGGCGCATGTGTCTAAAGGCACCGACCGTACCGTTATTGGTATCATCGGTCAAGCGGACCCTGCTCTTGGCGACCATCTCCGCGGCATGAAGGGCGTCGAAAATGTCATAAAGGTGTCCAAATCCTACAAGTTGGCTAGTCGCGACTTCCATCCGGATGATACGATCATCGATATTAAAGGAGTCAAAATCGGCGGGAGCAATCTCGTTATTATGGGCGGACCATGCGCCGTTGAAACACCGGAACAAATCGACGAAATTGCTCGGCTGGTGAAAGCGGCGGGAGGGCAAGTGCTGCGCGGCGGAGCGTTCAAGCCAAGAACGGGGCCATACAGCTTCCAAGGTGTCGGTGTAGAAGGCTTGGCGATGATGGCCGAGGCAGGCAAGAAGCACGGGCTGCTTACGATAACCGAAGTGATGACGCCGGAATACGTCGATGTATGCGCCGAATATGCAGACATCTTGCAGGTGGGCACCCGCAACATGCAGAACTTCGACCTGCTACGCAAGCTAGGGACGATTCAGACACCGGTGCTGCTCAAGAGAGGCTTCAGCTCCACCTACGATGAATTCCTTAACGCTGCGGAGTACATCCTGGCAGGAGGCAATCCCAATGTCATGTTATGCGAGCGCGGTATTCGAACGTTCGAGACCTATACCCGCAATACGCTCGACCTGTCCGCTATACCTGTTCTTCAGTCGCTCAGCCATCTGCCGGTCATCTCCGATCCGAGCCACGGCACGGGACGCCGAGAGCTGGTAGAACCGATGTCAAAGGCTTCTGTAGCGGCAGGCGCCAACGGATTGATTGTCGAGATGCATACCGATCCCGACAATTCCATGACGGGTGACGGGGTGCAGTCTCTTTTCCCTGATCAGTTCGCTAAGCTGCTGAAGGAGCTTGAGCAGCTCGCTCCGCTGGTAGGCAAAGAGTTTAATACAGAGAAAGAGCCTGCTGGAGCTTTTGTAGAATGGAAGAAGTAGACTGAGCATAGTTAGAAGAGGATGGTTCGCCTGAACGAGGCGGACCATCTTTTTTTCATTGAGCGCCTATCAGGGCTTGCGCTGTCTTTCGGCGAGCTGCAAGGGATGAGACCTCGGCTGCAGGCGGGAAAGTGTGCGAATGGCATGCTGCAAGGGATGAGACCTCGGCTGCAGGCGGGAAAGTGTGCGAATGGCATGCTGCAGGCGATGAGGCCTCGGCTACAGGTAGGATTGTAGCGCTTAGACATGGCAATCTTTAGAAAAAATAGGAGGTTACCTACAATGAAAGCGTGTCCACGTGAGTTTACCTGACATGTAAATCAAAAATACCTGACATTGCTATTGACGCTGGGATTGCGCAGTTTTATAATAAACGACATAGATAATGAAATACTTGAACGTTTGAGTCGAAAACCATGTTAATGTTCGGAAATGGAGGAAATTAAGATGTCAGTTCAAAAAGTTTTGGAGCAAATTAAAGAAAACAACATTCAGTTTGTCGATTTTCGATTTGTGAGCCTCACGGGTGGAGCGCATCATATTTCACTGCCTGCAACAGAGGTGGATGCAGATACATTCGTGAACGGCGTTGCGTTCGATGGTTCATCTATTCCGGGCTTCCGCGGCATTGAAGAATCCGACATGGTTATGATGCCGGATGCTGAGACAGCCTTTATTGATCCTTTCACAGCTCACCCAACTTTGAACATCATGTGCAACATCAACACTCCAGATGGCGAACGTTACGATCGCGACCCTCGCAGCATTGCCCAGAAGGCAGAAGAGTACCTGCAATCTTGCGGCATCGGCACAACAGCATTCTTCGCACCAGAATCCGAATTCTTCATCTTCGACGACGTTCGTTACGAGAGCTCCATGAATACTTCCTTCTATAAAGTGGATTCCGAAGAAGGCGCTTGGAATACAGCGCGCAAAGAAGAAGGCGGCAACCTCGGCTTCAAAATCCCTGCAAAAGGCGGTTATGTGCCTGTAGCGCCAGTAGATTCCCAACAAGATATTCGCAGCGAGATGGTTCGCCTTATGCAAGAATCCGGTCTTCGCGTTGAGCGTCATCACCATGAAGTGGCAACGGCAGGTCAAGGGGAAATCAACTTCCGCTTCGATACTTTGACGAAGACTGCCGACAACCTTCTAAAATATAAATATATTGTTCACAACGTAGCACGTCAGTGGGGCAAAGTTGCAACATTCATGCCCAAGCCGCTATATGGGGACAATGGCAGCGGCATGCACGTTCACACATCCATTTTCGATGGTGATACACCATTGTTCTATGACAACACGCAATATGCCAACCTGAGCAAAATGGCTATGAGCTATATCGCTGGTGTTCTGTATCACGCTCCGGCTCTGATCGCATTCACGAATCCAAGCACGAACTCCTTCAAGCGTCTGGTTCCTGGATATGAAGCGCCAGTCAACCTCGTGTTCTCGAAGGGCAACCGTTCCGCGGCAGTTCGTATTCCGATCGCAGCGGTAACGCCGAAGGGCTGCCGCATCGAGTTCCGTACGCCGGATTCCACTGCGAATCCATACCTGGCATTTGCAGCGATGCTGCTTGCTGGGTTGGACGGCATCAAGCGCAACCTTGATCCGGTGGCTCTTGGCTACGGACCATTCGACAAGAACATCTACGATCTGCCTGAAGAAGAGAAGAGAGAAATTCGCAGCGTACCAGCCTCCCTGGACGAAGCGCTTGACGCACTGGAAGCAGATACCGGCTTCCTGACGGAAAGCGGCGTATTCGCGCAAGATTTCATCGATAACTACGTTGCTCTTAAGCGCTCCGAAGCAAAAGCGATCAACATGCGCGTTCATCCGCATGAATTCAGTCTCTACTTTGGCTGCTAATCGCATAAGGTAAACAGCTATTATCAATATTTGTAAATAGAGCCCGTCCAGGGCTCTTTTTGTTCATAAACGTAGGAGTTAGACGTATATACTAACGAGAAAACCGAATATTTATTGAATAAATGAGAAATTCGTTCGAGTTTTGTTCGTGGCGGACTTGATGAAGTTGATCAAAATTGCTATTATAGCGTTATTATGTACAAAGATGAAGGGGTGGAGAAAGCGATGACGAGAGCATATAATTTCAACGCAGGGCCGGCGGCAATTCCGTTAGAGGTGCTGCAGCAAGCCCAGGAGCAATTCGTCGATTACCAAGGTGCTGGCATGTCCATTATGGAGATGTCGCACAGAAGCAAGCTGTATGAGGAAGTGAACGCGAGCGCCCAGCAGTTGCTCAAGGAATTACTCCAAATTCCGGACGGTTATCATGTGCTGCTGCTGCAAGGCGGGGCAAGCACGCAATTCGCCATGCTGCCGATGAACCTGCTTCGCCCCGGACGTCCTGCAGCATACGTTCAGACGGGCGCATGGGCGAACAAGGCGATTAAAGAAGCGAAAGTGATCGGCGAGACGGTAATTGCCGCATCGACCGAATCCGAGCAATATATGCGCATGCCAAGCCAGTCTGAAATCGTCATTCCCGACAATGCGTCGTATCTTCACCTGACGTCCAATGAGACCATTGGCGGAACCCAGTTCCAACAGTTCCCCGACTGCGGAAGTGTGCCGCTTATTGCGGACATGTCCAGCGACATCTTGAGCCGGCCGCTTGATGTCAGCCAGTTCGGCATGATCTATGCCGGAGCGCAGAAGAACCTGGGCCCCTCTGGCGTTACAGTAGTCATCGTGCGGGACGAGCTTATTCAAGACGCCCCTGCACATATTCCGGTAATGTTCCGCTATGCGACCCATGCCAAGAGCAGCTCGCTCTACAATACGCCTCCATCCTTCGCCGTATATATGGTTAAGCTCGTATTGGAATGGATCAAGTCCAAGGGTGGAGTGGCAGCGCTCGAGCAATATAATAAAGAAAAGACAAAGCTAATCTACAACGCAATTGACAATAGCGGCGGATTCTATAAGGGCTGTGCCGATGCGGGTAGCCGTTCTGTCATGAATATCACGTTCCGAATGGGGAGCGAAGAGCTGGAGAAGCTGTTCGTTAAGGAATCGGAGCAAGAAGGCTTTGTCGGCCTGAAGGGTCATCGCGATGTCGGCGGTCTTCGTGCTTCGACATACAACGCCGTGCCGCTAGAGAGCTGCAAGGCGCTGGTGCAATTCATGGCGGACTTCCAGCAGCGTCACGGTTAATCAGACCGTACTTCCGGGAACAAGACCGCCCTTGCCTCGTCGAGAACGAAGGAAGGGCGGTCTTCTTGCATGGGCATCGTACCCGCCCTTATGCCAATGAAGATTCGTTGTAGCTGGGGATATGCATCTTGTAACCTACATTACGAACGGTCATAATATATTCCGGGGTACGCGCGTTCTTTTCAATTTTGTCTCGAAGATGACTAATATGAACATCGACGATCCGCGTGTCGCCGAGAAAGTGGTAATCCCACACGCCATGCAGCAACTGCTGGCGACTTAACACTTTCCCCTTGTGGCGGCACAGGAAGTGCAGCAGCTCGAATTCCTTGGGCGTAAGTTCAATCGGTTTTCCCCCGATTCGAACCTCGCGCTGCTCTACCTGAACGGTTAATTGGCCGATCGTATATGTCGTTTCATCTGCGGCTCCCGGCAGTGACTGCAACCGGCGGAAGAGCGCACCGATTCGGGAGATGAGCTCTTGCGGGCTGAAGGGCTTGGTCATATAATCGTCGGCTCCATTGTCGAGTCCGGCGATTTTGTCTGTCACGTCCTGAAGAGCGGTCAGCATGATAATGGGGACGGCATTGTTCTGCTTGCGCAATTCCCGACACACCTGAATACCGTCCATCTTCGGTAACATCAGATCCAGTACGATCAAGTCCGGGCGGAATGTACGGAGCATATCGAATACGGCTTCACCGTCATCAACGCATTTTACATCGTAACCAGCGAGCTTTAAATTGAAATCAATCAACATGGAGATGGAGGGCTCGTCATCCACAACCAGTATTTTTTTTCGCATCAATTAATCTCCTTTGTCACCTAGTATGCATCCTATTATGGGGGCAATAATTATGCAGAAGATTAACGGTAAGTAAAGCCAGTGTAAAATCGTGAATATATAGGGAATAGAAGCAATAGAAGGATGGAGGATTCCACTATGGCATTCCATATTGTGCTCGTAGAACCAGAGATCCCGGCCAATACGGGCAATATTGCAAGAACATGCGCCGCGACGGGAGCGCATCTGCATCTGGTAAGGCCGCTCGGCTTCCATACAGACGACCGAACTCTCAAGCGGGCGGGACTGGATTATTGGCATGCTGTGCAGGTGCATTACCACGATTCCTTTCAGGAGTTGCAGAAGCAGTATGCGGAGGGCCGCTTCTTCTACGCAAGCACGCGAGCAAGCAAGGTTTATTCGGATTTCCAGTATAGAGACGGTGATTTCTTTGTGTTCGGAAAAGAGACGAAGGGGCTGCCTCAATCGTTGATAGACGAGAATCTGGACACATGCATTCGGATGCCGATGACGGACAAAGTGAGATCCCTTAATTTGTCAAATTCAGCTGCAATTGTATTATTTGAAGCGCTTCGGCAAAATGGTTTTGTTAATTTGAAGTAATTATATGAAAATTACAAATTAGTGAGCAGAAGAAGGAATTTAGCAGCCGTTGTCGAAAAGTTAATATCGCACAGGTTTCTCAAAATAATACTTACAAATTCAGGCATAAAGAGGTGAAAGTGATGAAACCAGCAGGTGTTGTTAGAAAGGTAGACCAGCTTGGACGAATTGTGCTTCCGAAATCATTACGAAAACGTTATTTGATGAATGAGGGCGATCCTGTTGAAATATTCGTTCAGGGTGATCATATCATCCTTGAAAGATACCGTCCCAAATGCGTATTTTGTGGTTCGATGGATGAAGTGAAGGAATTCAAGGAGCGCTATGTATGCGGAGCATGCATGGAGGAGATGGGCTATCTGAAGCGCTAACGTAAGCTGAGGGCTCTGCCCTCCTTATGTTACAGCCCAAAGTATGGCGATATGAGAAAAAGAAGCTTCCCTTACCATGAAGGTACGGGGAGCTTCTTTCTGTGTTGTCGCCTATGAACCGCTTACAGTCCGGATGTCTGGTCGTCATTGTAAGAGCTGGTTAAAATGGCACCGATAAATAGTACAAACACAGTCATCACAATCCAGAAAGTCAATCCCATTGCTTCGACACCTCCAAGTTAGCTATGTCTATTATACCCAACGTTGACCGAAAAGAAAACGTGAAAAGTTGTGAACACATTGTTAACGGCACGGATACATGTAATAGGGAGGGGGAATGAAGGTATGGACGATAAGAGAGCCGTATGCTCATTCGAAGGGCACCAATTGCCAATGAAACGAACGGAAATTGCAAAACTGAAGGAGATTGCGCTTGGAGTGTGGTCAGAGCCGGGGATAGGACGCAACCATTCGGAATGGGAAGAACTGATACCTTACCGCAGGCTCGTTGGCGACCTCATCAGTACTGAAGGCGCGGAGGTGAAGCCAAAGCCAGAGCATCTACTATTCACGGAAGGAACGGGAGAGACGGTGGAAATGCTGCTTCGCACGCTTGCTGCTCCCGGAGATTATGTATTATTGGAGCAGCCTGCCGATGACGGCATGATCTCCTCTTGCAAGCGGCTGGGGCTTCTTATTGCCGCTGCAGACAGTGACGGGGAAGGCATCGACGCGGAGCAGGCTGAGCGACTTATCGTGCGCCATCGCCCGAGGTTGATGCTGGCGATGCCTGACTTCCGCAATCCGACAGGAAGGAGCTGGAGCCTGGCGCGCAGAAGAAAGGTGCTGCAGCTGTGCTTGGCATACGGCGTCACGATTGTGGAGCACGATCTCTATGGGCATACAGGATTTCAAAGCGATTATCGGCAGGTATATCCTTCCTTGCTTGCGCTTGCTATGGGCCATAGTGGAGAACGCCCGACAATCGTACAAGTCGGCAGCTTGACGGACACGCTCGCTCCCGTGGTGCGTTCCGCCTGGATCGCTTCGCCGGATGAGCATATGCTCGCCGCGCTGCATGACGCGAGGCAGGGAGGCGTGGATACGATCGCACAAACTATAGCGTACCGTTACCTGAAGCAAGTGATTGTACAGCACGGCTTGGAGCAGGCAGCCCTCGACAGAAGAAAGAGGCTGATGGCTATGGATCGGGAGCTGCGCCGGGCGAACATGACGGATCTGAATTGGACGCTGCCGGAGGGCGGCATATATTTGTGGCTGGAGCTGCCGGAAGGGCTGGATGCGGATGCGCTGCTGCGAGCTTCCCGCATGAAAGGCGTCACCTTTCATCCTGGCGCATCATGTTACGTGCACAGGGGGAAGCGGAATACGGCACGGCTGAATTTTGCCGCCCATTCCGCAAGAGTGAACGCTTCCGGCATACAGCGTCTCATGGAAGCAATAGCGGAATTCACGGCTCGGCGTTGAAGGTAGAGGCCCATTCCTCGATGACATGGCCGTGCTCTTTCAGAGCGTCCGCTCCGGGCGGCAGCAAGCCGTATTTCCCCCGCTGGATGCGTTGGAACCAGCCGTAGTAATTGTGCCGCAGCATGTCGCCGCATCTTCGATAGCCGGTCGCTTTCACTAATTGCCTTGGTGAGCAGGGCCCTAGCTTGTCGATCGTATAGGCGCAGCGTAGCGCTTTCTCTCGATAGGCGGTCATAAGCGTGCGTCCTGTACTGCCTCCAGTATTATAATCGCCACTACGCTCCTTGAATTCCAACAGCAGACGCGAGCGCTGCTTCACGCGATTGCCTCGAACCGGGAGGTCGCCGGGCTCGCACAGAATGTCCAGTACGGGCGCTTTGGTTTTATAGAATGTTACAGTCATGAGTCCTATGCCCAGCATGCGGCACAGCTCCGCCAGATCGCTGAACCGCTGATTATGCGCGCCGCTCTTCTTTCTGTTGCGCTCTACCGCCAGGAACACATCGCCATTCAGGCGAAGACGTTCAACTCCCTGCAGAAGCAGCGCGAGATTGAACGTTTTTTTCATCTCGACGATGATCATTGCGCCTGTATCCTTATGCACCGCGACGAGATCACAGCTCAGCACCTCGCTCTTCACGTCATACCCCTGTCCTTCGAAGTGCTGCTTGATCGGTTCATACAGCTCCTCTTCTCGTTTAACGGCCATCTGTCTATCCCCTCTCCGATCGCAAGCAAGTCGGTCAATTTCATTCATCATTATAGCAAAGGGAAGGGTGGTTATGTCGATTATTGTGGGAACGCAGCATAAAATATTGGGCAACTTCAGGCTCGTATACGCATAGACTTGTAATACTTCAGATTTGATGATGTCGTGCAATAGGGAAGCGGGAATCTCCCGAGCGGAGAGTGAATAGCGTAAGGCGCAAAGCGTTGGGAGGAGGCACAGCATGGACATTTTTAAGCGGATATCGGAATATCAGGAAGAGAGCGACAGACTGGCGTGGACGGGAACCTTCAGGGAATACATCGAGCAGCTAAGCAAGGATCCTTCCCCGGCCATGACGGCACATGCACGTGTATACGAGATGATTGAATCCTATGGTGTGGAAGAGACGGGGGGACAACGCAAGTATAAATTTTTTGAACAGGAAATATTCGGGCTCGACCGAGCGGTGGAGAAGCTGGTGGAGGAGTACTTCCATTCGGCTGCTCGTCGTCTTGATGTACGTAAGCGTATACTGTTGCTGATGGGGCCGGTCAGCGGCGGCAAGTCCACAATTGTCACGATGCTGAAGAAAGGGCTGGAGAAGTTCTCCAGAACGCAGAGAGGCGCAGTATATGCCATAAAGGATTGTCCCATGCACGAGGAGCCGCTGCACTTGATTCCTCAGGAGCTTAGGCCCGAGATAGAGGAGGCGCTAGGTGTCCGTATAGAAGGGAATCTGTGTCCATCTTGCCAGATGAGGCTGCAGACGCAATATGACGGCAATATTCAAGAAGTGCTCGTGGAACGGGTATTCATCTCGGAAGATAACCGAATCGGAATCGGCACCTTCAGTCCGTCGGACCCCAAGAGCCAGGATATTGCAGACTTGACGGGAAGCATCGACTTCTCCACCATTACAGAATTCGGATCGGAATCCGATCCCAGAGCGTACCGCTTCGACGGCGAGCTGAATAAGGCGAATCGCGGACTGATGGAATTCCAGGAGATGCTCAAGTGCGACGAGAAATTTTTGTGGAACTTGCTGTCACTGACGCAGGAAGGCAACTTCAAGGCGGGAAGATTCGCATTAATTAGCGCCGATGAGCTGATCGTCGCCCATACGAACGAGTCGGAGTACAAATCGTTCATTAGCAATAAGAAGAATGAAGCGCTGCAATCGCGGATGATTGTGATGCCTATCCCATACAATCTGAAAGTATCGGAAGAGGAAAAAATCTACTCCAAGCTGATCTCGCAGAGCGATATGCGTCATATTCATATTGCGCCGCATGCACTGCGCGCCGCCGCCATCTTCTCAATTCTGACCAGACTGAAGGAGACGAAGAAGCAGGGGATGGATCTGGTCAAAAAAATGCGCATGTATGATGGGCAGGAAGTGGAAGGCTTCAAGGAAGCGGATCTGAAGGAAATGCAAAATGAATACATGGAAGAGGGCATGTCCGGCATCGATCCCCGCTATGTTATCAATCGAATATCCAGCGCTCTGATCAAGCATGACATGCAATGCATTAACGCTCTTGACGTGCTGCGTGCGCTGAAGGAAGGACTTGACCAGCATCCCTCCATCACGAAGGAAGAGCGGGAGCGCTACCTGAATTATATCTCTGTGGCGCGCAAGGAATTCGATACATTGGCCAAGAAGGAAATTCAGAAGGCGTTCGTCTATTCCTTCGAGGAGTCGGCGCGCACCTTGTTCGAGAACTATCTGGACAATATCGAAGCCTATTGCAACTGGTCGAAAATTAAAGATCCGCTAACAGGAGAGGAAATGGACCCTGACGAGCGGCTAATGCGATCGATCGAAGAGCAGATTGGCGTATCGGAGAATGCCAAAAAAGCGTTCCGCGAGGAAATACTTATCCGGATCTCGTCGTATTCCAGGAAGGGGAAGAAATTCGACTTCACAAGTCATGAACGTCTTCGGGAAGCGGTGGAGAAGAAGCTGTTCACCGACCTGAAAGATATCGTCAAAATTACGACCTCCACGAAGACTCCGGATGAAAGCCAGTTGAAACGCATTAATGAAGTAACCAAGCGGCTAATTGACGAGCATGGCTACTGTCCGGTCTGCTCCAACGAGTTGCTGCGTTATGTAGGCAGTCTGCTTAACCGATAATCAAGATCCTGGACGAATAACCGGTGGGTTGTGATGCAACAGATCATGATCCGCCGGCTTCCGCGTGTCGTTCCATTCCTCTCATGCATAAAATAACCGGCTCTGTAAATGTTAAAGCATATACGGAGGTGCATATAGATGAGGACTGGAATAGCACGATGGATATGTTATGCCGTGCTTACTGCAGTATTGCTGGGAAGTGCGACCGGCTGCTCGGGCGCTGCCGGCAATGATTACGGCTTCGAACGAGATGCCGACGGAGATACGATTGAACCTTATGGCCAGCTGCCTGCCAAGCCCAGCGACCAGCGTACCCGCTCGCGCAAGCATGGCTGGAGGCCCTTGTCCCAGCCAGAAGGACGCATCAATGGCAGCCAGTTGGCAACGATAGCGGAGCATGTGTCGGGCGTTCATCATGCGGATGTGTTGATGTACAATAACGATGTCGTGGTTGGAATACATGCCAATGACCCAGGCAAGGTAAAAATGCTTGAGCAACAAGTATACTCTGCCTTGAAATGGCAGTATGCGGAGTACAATTATTATGTGACAGCGGACCCTGATCTTCGCGAGCGAATTAAGGAAGCGACGGACAAGCATGCGCATATGGCTAATGGCGAGAGCGGCTTAATGAATGACATCGGCTGGCTTATTCAGCAAATCGACGGACGAATGACCAAGATGGACAGGCGGGTACGATAAAGGCAAAGGTAAGAGAGCAACAGAGCTGCTGATGCATGCATAGCAGCTCTGTTGCTCTTCCTTATAGGCGATGTCGCTTAGGTGCGCTCGCGGTCTCTACCGCGAAGGCCGGCGAGGCCGATCAAGCCGAGCAGACCGAGCCAGCCCCAGCCGAAGCCGTTGTCGTTCCGATCGGTCGTTAAGCCTCTGTAATTGCCGTTATTCGCATTGTTGCGCATATTGTTATCGTACATGCGATTATTGTCATAAGCGTTATAGTTGTTGGTGCCGAATCGATTGCCATTGGGGTATATGTTATTTTTTGACATATTCGTGCCATTGTTCATATTGTTCGTGCGGTAATTGTCTTTGCCAGTCAGCATGTCGTCTGCGCGATTCATGTTCACATCCATCTTATCGGTTCGGTTAGCGTGAGCGTGATCGGCAGGCAGAGTCGTAACGATGGCAAGGCAAGCGAATAGGAACAAAATCAATGCTGTTTTCTTCATGCGTGATTACCCTCCTGAAGTTGTAGTGGTTTCCGGTTTATGATGAGCATTTCAGGAGGGGGTTATGCGATTATTGGCTTATCAACAAGGTGGTAAGTTCTAACGGAAGAGGTTTATACGAACTTTCTGCTCGTTTTGTTGCCGTCGCAGCTGAATACGATTTTTTTGTCCTCCACCATCGTCTCCAGATGCACCGGCTTGCCCCACAGTTGAACGACATTGGGCAGTGTGCGTTCCACATATTTCAAATCCAGCTCGGTTCCTTCATATTGATGAGTAAGGTAGAGCTCGCCAGCGCGATTGAAGTCCCCTTCCTTGACGAGCAGCGTCGGGAATCCGCCATTAACCCTGCTATAGACGAGCTGGTCGCGAACATGCTCCCATGCCTTGTCAGTGATCTTCCATTCCGGACCCTTCTTCTCGAATATGTAGAGATCCAGGTCTTCCACCAGCTGCTTCGTCAAATAGTTGCGCAAGAAGGAAATATCGGAATCCATTTCGCGCACTTCGAAAATTTTCTCCTTCCCCTTGCCGGGCTTCCGGTTGAAACGCAATATCTCCTCTTCTGTCGGATTGTCCCATCGTTTCTCAATATCCTCGAATATCTTCAAGCCCAAATAATACGGATTCAGCGTATTGCGCGACGGTACGACGACCGATGAGTTCAGCTTGGCGAATTCGATCGTCTCATCACTCGTGAGATCCATCTCTCGAATGATGCGTTGATGCCAATAGGAAGCCCAGCCTTCGTTCATGATTTTCGTCTCGATCTGCGGCCAGAAGTACAGCATCTCATCCCGAAGCATAGACATGATGTCGCGCTGCCAGTCCTCCAGGATGGGAGAGTACTCCTCGATGAACCAGATGATATCCTTCTCCGGTCGCGGCGGGAACCGCTTCGCCTCAGCTGCCTCAGCTTCCTTGCGCGCAGCGCGTTCGGCGGTCGCCTCTTCGTCCAGCTCCCACAACTCATCGTATTTGGTTGCCTTATCGTTTTTGCTTGCGCGCTCATGATCCTTCCGCATCATTTCGATATACCGTTTCTTATCAAGCTGGTAGGGCTTCACGATGGTGGGATCAACATGCTCCTGAATGGACAGGATGGCGTCGATGAACCGCTCCACCTTCAGCGTACCGTGTTCAAGCTCGTATTGATGGATACGGTCTGCCGTAGCCGACATGCTCTCCACCATATTGCGGTTGGATACGCCGAAGCGGGCGTTGTTCTTGAAGAAGTCGCAGTGGGCCAGTACGTGCGCGACGATCAGCTTGTTCTGAATGAGCGAGTTGCCCTCCAGCAGGAAGGCGTAGCAAGGGTTAGAATTGATGACGAGCTCGTATATTTTGCTGAGGCCGAAGTCGTATTGCGTCTTCATCTTATGGAAGCTCTTCCCGAAGCTCCAGTGGCTGAACCGGGTCGGCATGCCATAAGCGCCGAATGTGTAAATGATGTCTGCGGGACAGATCTCATATCTCATCTCATAGAAATCAAGGCCGAACCCTTGCGCGATTTCCGTTATTTCCGCAATTGCGCGTTCCAGCTCGCGTATGTCATCCCCGTTCATCTCTCATCCCTCCGTACGAATAAATGCGATTCATACCATATGTATGATGGACGGGGTGGGGATATGTGTATTTCTGGCTGGGAATAAAGGTTTTTGCGTGTTCATCTCGAATGATGATAAGTGAATGATATCAACTAAGTATCGAGGTGCTTCTGAATGACTGGCAACTTTGAGTTCTTGCATAACCGCTGGGAGATCTTATCAGACCTTGGGGAGATGGCTGAGCGCAATTTGTTTGTCGATCCGAATACTTCTTTGATCAAACTTCGTATGTTCGGCGAGACATTAACCAAATACATATGTGCAATGGAAGAGATGGACGAGACGAAGGAACTTACGCAAGTCGAACGTTTGTCGCAATTGAAGCGGGACGATCTCATCTCCGACGAAATAGTAGACTATCTGCACACCCTCCGTAAAATCGGAAACAAAGCGGTTCATGAATCGGGATACGGTTCAACTCGTGAAGCGCAAGCTCTGACGTTACTGGCATTCCGGCTAAGCGTCTGGTTCATGCAGGTGTATGGCGATTGGAACTTCCAAGCGCCCGAATATATAGAGCCAGTCGAGCAGCTGGATACCGCTGGCAATGAAGAGCAGCTGAATCAGCTTACAGAAGCATATGAAGAGAAGGTGGCGCAGCTTCAGCAGGAGCTGACGGCCCTTCGCCAGCAGCAGACGAACGTGACGCAAGAGGACAAGAAGAAACGTCATACGAAGTCGAAGCAGGCGGGGAGCGCCTTTAAGCTGACTGAAGCCGAGACTCGGCTTATTATCGATGAGAAGCTGCGACAAGCCGGCTGGGAAGCCGACTCCCAGACGCTGCGTTATGGACTAGGCACTCGTCCGGAAAAAGGACGCCATATCGCAATCGCAGAATGGGCTCTAAAGACTGGAGTTGCAGACTATGCCCTGTTCTGTGGACTAGAGTTAGTCGGCATTGTAGAAGCGAAACGGATCAATAAGAACGTAGAAGCGGACATCGATCAAGCTAAAAAGTATGCGATGCAGGTTGTGCGACATGGGGATGAAATCATTCATGGACCTTGGGGTAACTATCAGGTTCCTTTCCTGTTCTCTACAAATGGTCGCCCTTATCTGGAACAATTGAAGCAGATGTCCGGCATTTGGTTCCTTGACGCTCGCAAACCGACGAACCATCCGCGCCCTCTGCAGGCGTGGTACTCGCCGCAAGGTCTGAAAGACTTGCTTAAGCAGGACGCGGAGCAAGCTGCTAAGGATCTGCGAGACGAGACGTTGGATTATTTGAAGCTGCGTCCTTATCAAGAGGATGCCATCCTGTCTGTCGAGCGAGCGATTGACACCGGACAGCGCAGCATTTTGCTGGCGATGGCGACCGGCACAGGGAAGACACGTATGGCAATCGGACTAATTTATCGTCTGATCAAGCATAACCGCTTCAAGCGTATCCTGTTCCTTGTCGATCGTTCGGCGCTTGGACGCCAAGCGGAGGCAGCATTTAAAGACTCCAAGCTGGAGAGCTATCATTCGTTTACGGAGATTTTTGAGCTTCAGACGCTGGATGACAAGAAGCCGAATCCAGAAACCAAGGTGCAGATCGCTACTGTACAAGGGATGGTTAAACGCATCTTTTATAATGAATCTGACGAGGCGGATATTCCTTCTGTTGATCAATATGACTGTGTTATCGTCGATGAAGCCCATCGCGGCTATACGCTGGACAAGGAGATGTCCGAGCTGGAGCTGGAGTTCCGCGACCACGAAGATTATGTGAGCAAATACCGCAAGGTGCTGGACTATTTCGATGCGGTCCGAATTGGATTGACGGCTACGCCGGCCTTGCATACGGTTGAAATTTTCGGTCGTCCAGTCCTTAATTATTCTTACCGTGAAGCGGTCATCGATGGGTGGCTTATCGACCACGAGCCTCCGATGCAATTCGAGACCCAATTGAAGAAGCATGGGATCAAATGGCAGGTTGGTGAAGAGGTCGCGGTCTATGACATCTCCTCCGGCGATATTGAGAAGGAGCAACTGCAGGATGAAATTAATCTGGAAGTGACGCAGTTCAATAAAAGGGTCATTACAGAAAATTTCAACCGCGTCATTTTGGAAGAGCTGACGAAGTATATAGATCCGGAATCAGAAGGAAAGACGCTTATATTCGCTGCGACGGACGATCATGCGGATATGGTCGTACGGATATTCAAGGAAGAGCTGGAGAAGGCATATGGGGCGGTAGACGACAATGCCGTGCTCAAAATTACCGGTTCAATCAAAGATCCGTTGCATGCGATCAAGCTGTTCAAAAATGAAAGGCTGCCAAGCATCGTCGTAACAGTCGATTTGCTGACCACAGGCGTAGATATTCCAAGCATTACGAATCTTGTATTCCTGCGCCGCGTACGTTCCCGGATTCTGTTTGAGCAGATGCTGGGCAGAGCGACGAGACGTTGCGACGAGATTGGCAAGGATCATTTCATGATCTATGATGCCGTTGGCATCTATGAAACGTTGAAACCGTACACAGATATGAAGCCGGTAGTTACAAAGCCCACGGTATCGCTGGATGTACTGGCGAGCGAGCTTGCACAGCTGGAAGACGAAGAGCGGGGCAAGCCGCATAAGGATCAGATCATTGCCAAAATGCAGCGCAAGAAGCGTACCTGGACGCAGAAGGACCACGACGACTTCAAGGCGCTGTCCGGCGGGATGAGCATTGATACGTTTATTGACGACTTGAAGAGCGTGAGCGCGCTGCAAGCAAGCGCAGATCTGCAGGCGAAGAAGCCTCTGGTTGCTTTTATCGATGAGAATCGCGGCAGGGGACACCGGATTTATATTTCGGAGCATGAAGATAAGCTGCTCTCTACCTCACGGGGGTATGGCGAGGCCGATCGACCGGAGGATTACCTTGAGGGGTTCCATGCTTTTATTACAGAGAATTTGAACCTTATTCCGGCTCTTACGATAATTTGCACCCGCCCGAATGACCTTACAAGAGAGGAGCTGCGTAAGCTGCGGGTAGAGCTTGACCAGAAGGGGTATTCCGAGATCATGCTGCAGGCGGCATGGCGGGATGCGAAGAACGAGGATATTGCAGCGGACATTATTAGCTTCATCCGTCAGCAGGCGCTCGGCGACCCATTAATTAGTCATGAAGAGCGGATTGAAGGCGCCATGAAAAAAATATATGATATGAGAGTCTGGTCTAAGGTTCAAAAGGACTGGTTGAAACGAATTGAGAAGCAATTGCTTCAAGAATCGGTGTTAGACCCGAATCCGGAGAAAGCTTTTGAGGTAGAACCGTTCAAGAGCAAAGGCGGCTACAAGCAGCTGAATAAGATTTTTGACGGTGAGATGGACAATATTGTAAATACAATAAATACCGCATTATATACACCGCGAAAGAGGGATTACGCGTAAATGGGAAATCAGGATATTGTACAGAAGCTATGGAACTTATGTAACGTACTGCGGGATGACGGCATTACGTATCATCAATATGTAACGGAACTGACGTATGTGCTCTTCCTGAAGATGATGAAGGAAACCAACAAGGAAAGTATTCTACCGGAGCAGTATCGCTGGAACTCGCTGACGGAGCGTCATGGGATGGCGCTTCAACAGCATTACCGTCAATTGCTGCTTGATCTTGGCAACGAAGGCAATGAGACGGTAAAACAGATCTATATGCATGCTACCTCCAACATCAATGAGCCGAAAAACCTGGAGAAAATCATTACGTCTATCGATCAGCTCGACTGGTACAGTGCAAAGGAAGAAGGTCTCGGCGATCTGTACGAAGGATTGCTGGAGAAGAACGCCAGCGAGACGAAGTCGGGAGCGGGACAATACTTCACACCGCGTCCGCTCATTGATGTGATCACTAAGCTGGTTGATCCGCAGCCTGGCGAACGCTGCAATGACCCCGCAGCAGGGACGTTCGGCTTCATGATTGCGGCAGATCGTCATATCCGCAGTCAGACTGACGATCATTTCGACCTGGGGCAGAAGGAATCCGAATTCCAGAAGTATCAGGCATTCTCCGGCGTTGAGCTGGTAAAAGATACGCATCGTCTGGCGATGATGAATGCGCTGCTCCACGATATTGAAGGAGAAATTATGCTTGGCGATACGCTGTCCGACGATGGGGCGATCTTGAAGAACTTCGACGTCATCCTGACGAATCCGCCATTCGGGACGAAGCAGGGCGGCGAACGTCCGACGCGTGACGACTTGACGTTCACGACGACGAACAAACAGCTGAACTTCCTTCAGCATATTTATCGTGCCTTGAAGGCGAATGGTAAAGCTCGTGCGGCAGTTGTCTTGCCGGATAACGTACTGTTCGAGAGTGGCGTTGGCGCTAAGATTCGTGCGGACTTGATGGACAAGTGCAATCTGCATACCATTTTGCGCCTGCCGACCGGTATTTTCTACGCACAGGGTGTTAAGACTAACGTCTTGTTCTTCACGCGTGAGAAGACGGATAAGGACAGCACGAAGGACGTATGGGTATACGATCTGCGTACGAATATGCCAAGCTTCGGCAAGCGTGCTCCGCTGACGGTTGGGCATTTTGATGCGTTTGTGGCGGCTTATATCGCTGAGGATCGTACCAAGGTAGAAGATGAGCGATGGAATGTATTTACACGTGAGGATATTCGGAAGAAGGGTGATAGCCTGGATATAGGCTTGATTGCCGACGAGTCACTGTCTGCATATGACAACCTGCCTGATCCTGTTGCATCTGCAGAGGAAGCTATGGGGAAGCTGGAGGAAGCACTTGCGCTGCTTGGCGAAGTTGTTGCTGAGTTGAAGGCAATTGACGCAAAACCGGATAGCGATGAAGAAGTCAATGGTAAGGAGCAGCATGAGCGTAAGAACAGGTACGAACAGCAGAATTCAGAGTTTGCGAAAGTCGCAGAAGCATCCGGGGTGTACGGCGATGAGTAAAAAGAAAGCGAAGTCGCGGGAAGAGTTGCTGGAAGAGGCTTTGGTGCCAGTAGAGGAGCAGCCTTATGAGGTGCCGGGGAATTGGGTTTGGGTACGGCTCTCATCAATTTCAAAATTGATATCTGATGGTTCACATAATCCACCACCAAAACAAACTGATGGAATTCCAATGCTGAGTGGTAAAAACGTTATTAATAACACGATAACTTTAGATACCGATAGATTTATTACTAAGACAGACTTCGAGTTAGAAAATAGGAGAACCCCCGTCTCTGAAGGAGATGTATTACTTACTATCGTTGGAACAATTGGAAGAAGTGCAATTGTACAAGCAGAACATTTGCCTTTTGCTTTACAACGCAGTGTTGCATTAATTAAAACACGATTTGAAAACAACGCATATCTTAAACATTATATGCAATCTCCTGCCTTTCAAAATTTCTTGAAATTAAATGCAAAAGGAACGGCGCAAAAGGGAGTATATTTAAAAACGTTGAAATCTAGTCCGATTCCACTCCCACCATTAAATGAACAGAAACGAATTGTTGACAAAGTCGAAAGACTCTTGACCAAAATCAATCAAGCCAAACAATTAATTGAAGAAGCCAAAGCAACGTTTGAACTTCGTCGAGCGGCTATTTTGGACAAGGCTTTTCGTGGGGAATTGACGGAGAAGTGGCGGCAAGAGAGTTTTGGAACGGTTGAACAAAATTGGGAGAGTACGACGATAGGGAATGTATGCTCAGAATCATTCTACGGTCCTCGATTTGGTAAGAACGAGTATTCATTTGAAGGGATACCGACAATTAGAACAACTGACATGACGAAAAACGGTGAGATCATATTAAAAGATCCACCAAAGGTGGTTATCGGTGAGAAGAATATTGATAAGTTTCGTCTAAAAAAAGGAGATCTTCTAGTCACTCGAACTGGAAGCATTGGGACTATGGCAGTTTTTAATGAAGAATATTTAGCTGTGCCTAGTGCCTACTTGATAAGATTTCGTTTTATAGAACAAGTAAATACAAGATTTATGTTTTATTATTTGATGTCGCCAAAAGGTCAAAAAATGATGGGGTTAGGTACTACTGCAATTACGCAACCAAATATTAATGCTGAGACTATAAAGAAAATGCCTTTTCTGCTACCTTCATTTGAAGAGCAAATTGAGATAGTCCAAGTTTTAGATTCATTTTGGCATATGGAACAGAAATTGATAGAGAGGCTTGGAAAATATAATTATCTAGAGAAACTGGAACAATCAATACTTATGTACGCATTTAGTGGTAAGCTGAGGACAAATGATGTGAATGATTCAATACCAACTGTATAGTATAGCAAAACAACCAGGGCTGCTTAGCAACCCTGGTTGTTTTGCTATACTAATTAGAACTTCCGACTAACCTTCTTCCCATCATTCATAAACAACAAAGCTTTATCCTCTATAAAGGTCTCCAAGTACACGGACTTCTCCCATAGCTGATAAACATAAGGCAGCGTTCGCTCTACATATTTCAAATCCAGAATTGATGATATAAATAAAGCTCTCCGTTGTTTAAATAATCGCCATTTTTCACGACAAGGTATGGGAAACCGCCATTTACATGTGCGTATGCGATTGGTCGCGGATAATCTCACGTGATATATCTATATATAGGTTGTATTAGCTAAACATTAAGAAATCGAAGCAATATGTGTTATAATTCATGTACACGCAACCAGATTTTCACACAAGTATCTCGAAGGAGGTTGCGACAATGGATAAGAAATCGGGCGCGTTGCAGTGGTTCATAGACGTACTTGATTCTGACCTAGACCTACGTCAATCGATAGAACAATCCGATGAAGATATAAGGCAAGGTAAGATTTTTACGACGGACGAAATCATCGAACAGATTAAACAAGGGAAGTTATAGATAAGCAGTATCAGTGATAAATCCGAAGGAGGTAAATCCACAATGTCCAATTCGGATGAGAAGAAGCAGCACACGTATCAAGATTGGTTGTCATGGGACGGGGCATGGGAATTAATTAACGGCAAGGCATATAACATGTCGCCAGCTCCGACTGCCCTTCATCAGTTTGTTGTAGGTGAGCTGCATTATGCGCTTCGAACGCACATGCAGAATCGGAACTGCTATGTGTTTATCGCACCGTTCGACGTGTTCTTCAGCGAGAGCGATCAATATAATAATCCTGATCATGTGATACAGCCGGATCTATCGGTGGTGTGTTCCAAAAATCAGATCTCCAAGAACGGCTGTCACGGCGCTCGGACGATGATTATCGAAGTGCGGTCTCCTTCAACGGCGTTCAAGGATTTCAATGAGAAGTGTAATCTGAATCAGAAATACGGCGTACAGGAATATTGGATCGTCGATCCCGGCAATCGCACGGTTCATGTATATGCGCTACAGGATGACGTGTAGCAGGTGCGCGACTTATATACGGAGCAAGATAGCGTACGGGCCGATACCCACGGGAGTTGTTTTTTTCTGTTCCCAATCACGCACCCAGACCAGCAATTAAAGGCAATTATCCGCTCATTCCTTCGTCTTCGGGAACATAGCCTCTTCACCCCCGTGCCTACTCCCGATCCATTTTCCACGTCGATTGCCGCTCCACAGGCTAACGAACTCTACAGCGCTTATTTGGCGAAAACGATGGGAAGTGCCAAGTTAACGGGCGCCACAGCACTTATTGCAGCCACTTTTCCTATTTCTAAACGGATACAAGCGATATAAGGTTGTCTAGATCCCTTACAGCTTCGAAAAGGTCATAAACAAATAAATAAGCCCGCTCACATCCGTTACATTTCCTCCCTGGCATAGAAATGCCACCTCGATTTGCCCTGACATGACATTGCTTCCCAAACCTAGTAGTATGAATAGTAGAAGTTCGAAGCGGACTTTAGGTCTTAGAAAACTGGTGTATGGTAGGAATCGCGCCGATAGAGGATAGATAGAATAGAGACGATAAAGTTGATAGAGTCTGCACCTCGAAGCATACAAAGCATTTGAGCCTTATGAAGGATTTCGATGGATGTTGAAGTAGATTGGAGCATATTCAAGTATATTGAAGCAGAAGCTTAACATTGCAACAGGAGGAGCAAGATATGCAACATCGCTATGTGAAAATAATAGGAACCGGCAAGTACTTGCCGCAGACGTGTGTGACAGCCGAAGAGATCGACGCGAGGCTCGGGGTGAGAGCGGGATGGACGCTGAAGAAGACCGGCGTCGAGAAGCGCTACTTCGCAGGCGAAGAAACGGCGTCGCAGATGGGAGCCAAGGCTGCGGCGGCAGCTCTTCAAGCAGCAGGCGTCTCGTTCCGCGATATCGATTGCATCGTCGGCGCAAGCGGTACGTATCAGCAACCGATCCCCTGCAATGCAGCGCTTATACAGGCGGAGATGGGGGAAGGCGCCTCAGGCGTTCCCTCCTTCGATATCAATACGACCTGCCTAAGCTTCGTCGCCGCAATGGATATCGTCTCTTATATGATAGAAGCGGGAAGATATCGCACAGCGCTGCTCGTCACCAGCGAGATTGCTTCCATCGGTCTAGACTGGGAGCATAAGGAGAGTGCTGCTCTGTTCGGCGACGGGGCGGTTGCGGTCGTCTTGAGCCGTTCGGAGCATGGCGGCGTCTCCGGAATAGTTCACGCCGCCATGGAAACGTACGGCGACGGAGCGCATCTGTCCGAGATTCGCGGCGGGGGCACGAAGCTCCACTCGCGAAGTGCCGAGGCGACGGAGAAGGACTTCCTGTTCCAGATGGACGGAACGGGCATCTTCCGCATGACCTCGAAGCTGATGCCGCCGTTCCTTGAACGGCTCATGCAAGAAGCGGGCACGAGCATAGGAGAGATGAAGCTGGTCATCCCCCATCAGGCAAGCGCCATGGCGGTCCGGCTCATCATGCGCAAGCTGGGCGTCGGCGAGCATCAGCTGATGGATGTCTCGCACAACGGGGGAAATATGATTGCCGCCTCTATTCCAATGCTGCTGCATGAAGCGATCGAGAGGCAGCGCATTGTGCGCGGAGACCGGGTGCTGCTGCTGGGTACATCGGCAGGACTATCGCTCGGAGGACTTATACTTGATTACTAGAGGGGGAAGCGGCTTGCCGTCTGATAGAAGAGACAAGCTGCCCATTCTGATCACGGGCACGAGAGCTCCGGTCGCGTTAGACATCGCCAGACGGCTGGCCGCTGCAGGGCATACCGTCTTCGCCGCAGAGAGCGTCGATTACCATCTATGCCGCGTGTCACGGGCAATTGTGCGAAGTTATCGAGTGCCGAAGCCTAACCGGGACCGGGAAGGCTACTTGACAGCCATTCGCCGAATTGTTCAGGAGCAGCGCATCGGAATGATTGTACCTACTTGCGAGGAAGTGTTTCATCTTGCGCAAGGCAAAGCCTTTATCGAGCTGGGTACTGGCTGCAAGGTACTTTGCGAATCAATCGATACATTGGATCGTCTGCATAGCAAGTGGAAGTTCATGGAGCTTCTAGCGGGCAACGGCATCCTCACGCCTTATACCGAGCGAGCCGAGTCGATGGAAGAGCTGGAGGAGAAGCTTCGGTCGGGGCGCTTTTCCAGCCGTGTGGTGCTGAAGCCGGAGTATTCCAGATTTTCGGCGAAGGTGCGTATCATCGAGCTGGATCAACCGAAGCTATCGGAGAGACTGGCGCTATGGCGAAGGGAAGGACAGGCGGAAGAAGACATCAATCCGTCTACGCCATGGGTCATTCAGCAGTATATTGAAGGAATGCCGTTATGCACATACACGATTGCCCATGAAGGTGAAGTGACGGCGCATGCCTGTTATACCCCGACATTCACGGCAGGACTGGGAGCGGGTATTCATATGGGAGCCGTTCAGCATGAAGAGCTGTGGAGTTGGGTGAAGGAGTTCGCAGCCCGAGAACGGTTCACGGGCCAATTCTCGTTCGACTTTATTGTATCCGCCCAAGACGGCCGGATTTATCCCATCGAGTGCAATCCAAGAGCGACAAGCGGGGTTCATCTGTTGCCCCGCCTCGACGAAGTCTTCGCAGAGGCTATTATCGGCCCAACCGGCCCGACTCGCTTGATGGGTTCTACTGGCTCGATCGTCCCGCCCAGCGCCCCACAGCTTCCGCTGTTCCCCGAGCGCGGCGCCTCTTGCATGCTGGGAGCGGCGATGCTGCTGTTCGGCGCTTCGCAGCTGCGTCATCCCCGGCGCTGGAGAGCATGGGCCTCGGCGATCCGCCATAGCCGGGATATTATTTTCCGGCTCGACGACCCGCGGCCGTCGCTCGAGCAATTCCGCATTTTGCTGGAGACGGTGCGTATTGCAAGGGCCGAGAAGGTATCCATACTGGAAGCATCGACAATTGATATGGAATGGAATGGTCAACGATGAGGAGAGCACTTGTAACTGGGGCAACCGGATTCGTAGGGAAGCGGCTTGCGCTCACCCTGCAGAGGAAGGGCTGGCAGGTGACGGCGTTCGGACGGAATGAAGCGGCGGGCGCGGAACTGACGGGCGCGGGCATCACCTTCATACGGGGGGATCTCGCCCAGCGCGGACCAGTAGTGGAAGCCTGTAGGGGCCAGGATGTCGTCTTCCATAGCGGAGCGCTGTCCTCGCCGTGGGGCGCCTACCAGCAATTCTACGACAGTAATGTGATGGGAACGAGGCATGTCGTGGATGGCTGCAGGGAAGGCGGCGCCCGCCGGCTCGTCCATGTGTCCACGCCAAGCATCTATATGAACTATCGAGACAGATTCAACATTGCCGAGGACAGTCCGCTCCCCCGGAAGCCGGCGAATCATTATGCTGCGACGAAGCGGCTGGCCGAGGAAATCGTGCAGCAAGCGCACAGTGAAGGACTTCCTGCCATTATTATTCGCCCCAGGGCGATATTCGGGCCGGGCGATGCGACGCTGCTGCCACGATTAATACGCGCTAATGATGAAGGAGGCGTGCCGATGTTCCGGGGCGGACGGATCACGATGGATATGACCTATGTGGACAACGTCGTGCAAGCGCTGCTGCTGTGCGCAGATGCGCCGAAGTCCGCCCTTGGCGCCGCCTATAACATTACCAACCAAGAGCCTGTCGTATTGCTAGAAGTGCTGGAGCGATTGTTCCGCGAGCTGGACAAGCCGCTGAAGCTGCGCAAGGTACCTTATCCGATCGCTTATGGGCTGGCGGGCTTCCTGGAGTGGAAGGCGAGGCTGCTTCGGTCGGAGGAGGAGCCACTCTTGACCCGCTATTCCGTCGGAGTGCTTGGTCGGCATCAGACTTTGGACCATACTCTCGCCAGGAATGTGCTGGGATACATGCCGCAGATCAGTGTGGAGGAAGGGATTGTACGCTATGCGCAGTGGTGGAAGAAGCATGAACATCAATAAGACGAATGTGGCATTGCAGCTGCACGCGTCAGGCTACTGCACGCACAGGGAGTTCGTCACCATCTCGGGAGGATCGTGGGGGCATACCAGGTATCCTGCCGGCTACGCCGTTATCCAGCATCCGCAGCACGGCGTCATGCTGTTCGATACTGGCTACGCCAGCCGCTTCCTGGAGACGACAAGGGCGCTCCCGTATTCCCTGTACGCCAAGACGACGCCCGTCTGTCTGGGGGAGAGCGCGGCGAGCCAATTAAGGAGAAGCGGCGTTCAGCCGGAAGATGTGAAGCGCATTATCGTATCGCACTTTCATGGGGATCATATCGCGGGCTTGCGAGACTTCCCGAACGCGGAATTCTTGGCGTCGCGGGCGGCGTATGAAGCTGTGAAGCGCCTGACGGGCTTGGCGGCCGTGCGCAGAGGCTTCGTACCCGCACTGCTGCCTGACGACTTCGAGCAGCGGCTGTCGCCGATCGAAGAGACGCCGCGCATCGCCCTGCCGGATGGACATCCCTTCCACGCTGTTGGCGGCTACGATCTGTTCGCCGACGGCAGTCTTATCGCCGTCGATGTGTCCGGGCATGCAGCCGGCCAGTATGGATTGTTCCTGCGCACGGAACGGAACGAATGCTTCCTCTGCGCCGATGCGGTCTGGTCGAGCGCGGCTTACCGGGAAGATCGCCCTCCCCATCCCGCAGCGGGGCTGATTATGCCGAGCCGCCGGCAGTACCGGGATACGTTCCAGCGCATCGTGCAATTGCATAAGCGCTACCCGCAGTTGTGCATCATTCCGTCCCACTGTATGGAAGCGTGGAACCGCTATATCGAAGGAGGAGAGGTGTTATGAGAGACAAGTGGAGTATTCTCCGATCCTATCTGGCAACCCGCTATCTCCGGACCTGGAAGGATCGCGATGCATTGACAAGCTGGCAAGAGAAGCGGGTCGTGCGTCATATTGATGCCGTCAGGGAGGCTTCCCCGTTCTACCGAGAGCTATGGCAGGGAAGGTCAAGCGAGGAATGGCGCTCCTTCCCCGTCATTGACAAAGGGGTTATGATGGAGCGCTTCGATGCATTGAATACAGTTGGCGTCAAGAAGGAAGAAGCTATGGCGCTGGCGCTCGCCGCTGAACGAAGCCGGGATTTCTCTCCCGCGATGAACGGCGTCACCGTTGGCTTGTCCTCCGGCACATCAGGCAATCGAGGCCTGTTCCTCGTCAGCGACTGGGAACGCTATACATGGGCCGGAACGATGCTGGCGAAGGTGCTTCCCGGCTCGCTCCTGTCGAGCGAGAAGGTCGCATTCTTCCTGCGAGCGGATAGCCGCCTGTACAGCTCGGTGAGAGGGAGGCGGCTGCAGTTCCGCTTCTACGATCTGCTTGTGCCGATCGAGCGACATATTCATCAATTGAACGTGTACAGACCATCGATACTGGTCGGCCCGCCGTCCTTGCTGCGGCTGCTGGCGGGAGCCGCGCAATCGGGCGCTCTTGCGATTGCCCCGGCGAAGGTGATCTCCGTCGCGGAGGTGCTGGACCCGCTCGACAGAAGCTATATTGAAGCATCGTTCGGAGGGACGCTGCATCAAGTCTATCAATGTACGGAAGGGTTCCTAGCTTCTACCTGCCGCTTCGGCACGCTCCATATTAATGAAGATATCGTCGCGATTCAGAAGGAATATGTCGATGCGGACAAGAAGAGATATGTGCCAATAGTTACGGACTTCACACGAGTGTCGCAGCCGATTATCCGCTATCGTCTGAACGATCTGATTACAGAGGGGGATTCCTGTCCATGCGGATCTCCGCTTGCTACGATTGCCTCTATAGACGGGCGGAGTGATGATCTGTTCTATCTGCCAGGCAGAGACGGGAACTCTGACATTCCCGTGTTCCCGGATTATATTGCACGCGCAGTCCTTGCAAGCAGTGGTCGAGTGTCAGAGTATAAGGTAATCCAGGCTGATCGCGACCGGATTGTAGTGATGCTGGAGCTGCAAGATTACGCTTCATGGGATGAAGAGTCGGCAGCTGTCTTGTCGGGATTGGACGAGCTATTCCATAAGCTGGGATGCGTTACTCCCGCTTACGAATGTGCGCGATACGAAGCGCCGAAGCAGGGTGTCAAGCTAAGACGGGTGGAGAACAAGTGGAAGAGGGGGAAGATGTAATGATCAAGAAGGTGGCGCTGTTAACGGGTACTTCCAGCGGCTTCGGCATGCTGGCCAGTCTCCGTTTCCTGGAGAAGGGATACTGCGTAGTGGCTACGATGCGCGACTTGAATAAGAAGAATGAGCTGTTGGAACGGGCAAGAGGGCTGGGATGTGAGAAGCAATTAGAATGTTTGAAGCTGGATGTGACTAGTGAAGCAGATGCTCGTCAAGTGATGGCGCATGTGGCGGAGAAGTACGGGAGACTGGATGTGCTGGTGAACAATGCGGGGTTTGCCGTCGGCGGAGCGGCGGAGGAAGTGCCTATGGAGGCGTGGCGCAGCATAATGGATACGAATCTGTTCGGCGTTATCACGATGACGCAAGCCGTCTTGCCCCTGATGCGGAGGCAAGGAAGCGGGGCGATTATTAATGTAAGCAGCGTCAGCGGACGGATCGGCATTCCCGGCTACGCGCCATATTGTGCATCCAAGTTCGCCCTGGAGGGGTTCAGTGAATCGCTTCGCCATGAGGTGAGCAGCTTCGGCATCAAGGTGGTGCTGGTCTGCCCGGGAGCTTATCGTACTTCTATCTGGGATAAAGGGTTCGATAATATTCATGTCTCCGATGCGTCGCCGTATCGTCCCATGCTGGCTGCTGTGCTGGGCTATTCGCGACGGACGGCGGAGACGGCTCCCGATCCGGACGAGATCGCACGCAAGATCGTATGGCTGGCCGGGAAGGAATCGCCCTCCCTGCGCTATACGTATGGGAAGGGATCGTTGTCATCGATGCTAGGGAAGGCCCTGTTGCCATGGCGTTGGTTTGAGCGAATTCTGGCTGTGGCTCTGAAGAAAGCTTAAGCAAGCAGGCACAGGCAAACGGGAGCCTGGTGGTGCGCATACGGCGGAATTGTATTATGATGGTAACGAGGGGAGGAGCGGTATGCGGACAGTATTTTCTAATTTGAAGCCGTTTCGATTTGCAGTTGTCGTAGCACTCATCCTTATGTTCACAGAACTTATTGCGGAGTTGCTCCAGCCCTATATTATAGCCAAAATCATTGACGACGGCATCAGGCAGGATCGCTTAGACGTGGTATATATGTGGGGAGGCGTGCTGCTTGGCATTTCTATCGTAGCGTTCGGATTCGGCATCATCAGCTCCTTCTTCGCTGCTCATGTTAGTCAAAGCTTCGGCTTCCGGATGCGTGAGCAGCTCTATGAGAAGGTACAGCGGTTCTCGTTCACAGAATTCGGGCGCTTCTCCGAGTCTTCATTAATTACCCGCTTGACCAATGACGTCATGCAGCTGCAGAATACGGTGTTCATGGGCTTGCGCATTATGCTGCGGGCGCCGCTGCTCGTCATTGGAAGCGTTGTTATGGTATTCCTGGTGGATGCCAAGCTGGCCTTATACTTCGCAGGCGCCATTCCGATTCTTGCGATATTCCTGGGATGGGTTATGAAGCGCGGGGAGCGGCTGTTCCGCGCGGTGCAGCAGCAGCTGGATCAGGTCAACAATGTGCTGCAGCAAAACTTGATCGGCATGCGGCTTGTTCGCGTATTCGTCAGAGAGAAGCATGAAGGCGATCGATTCAGTGAAGCGAGCAAAGGATTAATGGAGCGGATGGTTGCGGCGCTAATACTGACGGAGCTGACGATGCCGGTCATTCTGCTCGTGATGAACGCCAGCGTTATCGCCGTATTGTGGTTCGGACGCATGGAGCTGGATCAGAATGGGACGGTTACGGTGGGGGAGATCGTCGCGATTGCGAACTATGCGACGAGGACGACCGGAGTGCTGTCGCTGATGGCGATGATCGTCGTCAACTTCTCCCGCGCGCTCGCGTCTGCGAGAAGGGTGGAGGAAGTCGCGATGACCGGTAGTGTCCACGAGGACAAGGGCGACGATCAGCTCGCAAGGAAGGTGCGAGCGGGAGACGTGGAGTTCAAAGAGGTTACCTTCCAATATCCAGATACGGAGGCCCCTGTGCTGGAGGGGGTATCCTTCCGGGCGGAAGCCGGCAAGATGGTGGCGATTATGGGCGCTACAGGCGCCGGGAAGTCGACGTTGCTGTCGCTTATTCCGAGATTATATGACATCGAAGACGGACAGGTGATGATAGACGGATACGATGCGCAGCAGCTGAACTTGAATCGCCTGAGAAGGTCGATTGGCTATGTTCCGCAAGAGATTATGCTGTTCACCGGTACGGTGGCCGACAATATTCGATGGGGGAAGGAAGAAGCAACGCTTGAGGAAGTAATGGACGCAGCCCGACTGGCGCAAATTCACGATACGATTCAGTCGCTTCCTCAAGGATATGATACGGTCGTCGGCCAGAAGGGCGTGAACCTGTCGGGCGGCCAGAAGCAGCGGCTAACCATTGCGAGGGCATTGGTCCGGAAGCCGGTCATCCTGCTGCTCGACGATTGCACGAGCGCGCTTGATGTCCATACCGAAGCAGCGCTGCTTGCCGCGTTGAAGGAGCGGAAGTGCACTATCTTCCTCATCACACAAAAAATAAGCGCCACAAGAGCCTCCGACTCCGTGCTCCTGCTGGATGATGGTAAATTACTTGCAGTCGGTACGCATGAAGAGCTTGTAGAGTCTTCAGGACTATATCGCAGCATATGTGAATCACAAGAGCGAAAGGCGGGGATGTCGCATGCTTGACAAGTTGAAAGAGCCATTCCGTTATCCCCGGCCGGAAGCGGCTGCAAGTCCGGGGGACAGCCTTCACAAGTCCACGCAGCATGGATTGGGAAGGATGGCGGAGCGCGCCGGAGGCGGGAAGCCGAAGCAGCGGGCTAAGGATGCCGCCGGTACATTGAAGCGAATATGGCGCTATCTGATCCAATACCGCGCCAAGCTCTTCGCCGTTATGGCGATGGTGCTGCTCAGCACCGGCCTGGCTCTGCTTGGTCCGTATCTGATCGGCACGGCGATCGATCGCTTCATCGTGGAGCGAGACAGCGGCATGCTGTTGTTCCTGGTCGCCATTGCTGCTGTCTACTCGCTCCAAGCACTGACCACATGGCTACAGAGCATATGGATGATCGTCATCGCGCAGCGCACGGTGCTGTCGCTGCGCACGGAGCTGTTCAATCATCTGCAGCGACTGCCGATTCCATACTTCGCCAAGCGCCAGCACGGCGAGACGATGAGCCGAATGACGAACGATATTGAGAATGTGAGCGCCACGCTCAACAGCTCGGTGATCTCCGTATTCTCCAGCGTGCTGCTGCTTGTCGGCATTATTAGCGTTATGCTCTCCTTGAGTCCTCTGCTGACCCTGCTCACCTTCCTTGTCGTACCGCTAATGGCATTAGGAATGAGATGGATTACGAGACGCACGAGCCGGATGTTCAGGGCCCAGCAGCGCAATCTGGGCGAATTGAACGGCTATGTGGAGGAGACGTTGTCCGGTCAGCGTATTATTAAAGCTTTCTCGCAAGAAGATAGGGTCATTCGCGAATTCCGACAGCGCAACGAGCGGATTCGATTGTCCGGCTTCTGGGCCCAGGTCATCTCGGGCTTTATTCCGAAGCTGATGAGCGGCCTGAACAATCTCAGCTTCGCCATTATAGCCGGCATAGGCGGTATGCTGGCGCTGAAGGGCGGCGCAATTACGGTAGGCGTTATCGTCATCTTCGCGGAATATTCCAGACAGTTCACTCGTCCGCTGAACGATCTTGCCAATCAATGGAACACGATGTTATCTGCTGTGGCGGGAGCCGAGCGGGTGTTCCAGGTGCTGGATGAAGAGGTGGAGAGCAGCGATGAAAGCAGGGCGAAGGAGGTGCGGTCCGTGGAAGGCAAGGTGACCTTCCGCGACGTATCGTTCTCCTACGAGGCGGACGGTAATACGTTGAAGCATGTCAGCTTTACGGCCGCGCCCGGCGAGACGGTCGCGTTCGTCGGACCTACGGGAGCGGGCAAGACGACGCTTATCTCGCTGCTTAGCCGCTTCTACGAGCCTACGTCGGGAGCCATCGAGATCGATGACCGCGATATTCGTACGATGATGCGAGCAAGCCTGCGATCGCAGATGGCGTTCGTGCTGCAGGACCCCTTCCTGTTCGAGGGCACGATCGCCGACAATATTCGATACGGCAAGTTGGATGCGACGATGGAGGAAGTGAAGGAAGCGGCGAAGCTGGCGAATGCGCACGGGTTCATATCCCGGATGAGAGGCGGTTACAATACGCGGCTCAAGGGGGATGGAGCAGGCATCAGCCAAGGGCAGAAGCAGCTGCTCGCGATCGCCAGGGCAATTCTCGCGAATCCGTCGATATTAGTGCTTGATGAGGCGACAAGCAGCATTGACACGGTTACGGAGATCAAAATTCAAGAAGCGCTCCAGCGGCTGATGGAGGGACGCACGAGCTTCATTATCGCCCATCGCTTGAATACGATTCAACAGGCCGATCAGATCGTCGTGCTCCAGAACGGCGCGGTAACGGAGAAGGGCTCGCATGAGGAGCTGACAGCGAAGGGCGGATTCTACAGCGGACTGGTGCAAGGTCAATATGTGCTTGAGCCATAATAAGGTTGAAACCATTCGTCGTCTGAACAAGTATGAAGGAATCATGCAACGGCATAGCAACGGTAAAGGAGTGGGGTAGGATGGCTGCAGTAGAATGTCCGCACTGTGAACAATGGACGAAGATTGGCGGCGGGGTCAGTGTGCTGGACTGCCATTGCGAACATTGCGGGGAGAAGCTGGTGGAAGAAGCGGTGCCTGAAGGGATCAAGGAGCGACAGTCGCTGCTGCCGCTGGAAGCGGACATGATCGCTCCCGAGGTGAAGGAAGTGGACGTTGACAGCTGGGTTAGCAAAATCGGCGATTACGACAAGCAAGTTAAATACGTCGAGGAAGGGTTCTGGGGCAAGGTGAAGCGGTATGCTTCCAAGGTGCCCTTCTCGCGAGAAGTGATGGCGCTCTATTATTGTGCGCTTGATCCTGCAACGCCGCGTGGTGCCAAAGTGACGGCCATCGGGGCGATCGCCTACTGGATACTGCCCCTTGACTTGCTGCCGGACTTCATTCCGGTCGCAGGCTTCGCCGACGACGCGACAGCCGTCATCATTGCCTTCAAGACGTTAAGCAGCTATATTACGGAGGAGCACAGGCAGAAGGCGGAGCAGTTCTTCGCGCTCAATCGCAGCTTCAAGGTAATGAAGCGGCCGGCGAATGAGGAGTAAGAGAAAGAGACATGCAGTCAGAACTTGATCTGATGCATGTCTCTTTCTTGTAGACTTGATGGAGTTGCTCGACGTACTTAGAACAAGCTCCAGTCCAGCCGTTGCGACAGCGTCTCCAGCAGATCGACGCCGGCGATGCTGTTGCCCTTCGGATTAAGCGCGGGGCCGACGACACCTATGCCGTATCGCCCGGGCACCAACGTCAGTATGCCGCCGGCGACGCCGCTCTTGGCGGGCATGCCGACCTCGATGGCGAATTCGCCCGATGCATTGTACATGCCGCAAGTGACCATGAAGGTCTTGGCGATCTGTACATATCGGCGGGGGATGTGCCGCTCGCCCGTAATCGGATCGGTGCCGTCGAACGCCAGCACGAGCGCCATGCGGGCAAGATCTGCACAAGTGACGTTAATTGAGCAGTGACGGAAATACACATCAAGCACCTCGTCCACCTTGCCCTTCAGCACTCCGTTATCCTTCAGGAAGTAAGCCATGGAACGGTTCAGGTCCGCCGACGCCGCTTCCGATTGGTAGACGGCTTCATTCACCTCAAGGAAGTCGTTCGCCGCAAGCTTGCGGAAGAACTGCAACACGCGATCGGATTTCTCTTCCATCCTTGCTCCTGCAATAAGTGAAGAGATGACGATTGCGCCGGCGTTGATGAGCGGGTTGAACGGGATGCCGGGCTGCACCAGCTCAAGCTTCAGCATGGAGTTGAAGTTGTCGCCGGTAGGCTCCATGCCCACCTTGTCGAAGACGGCTGCTTCCCCGTTGTCCATCAAGGCGAGCAGAAGTGTGAACACCTTCGAGATGCTCTGCATCGTGAAGGGAATCGCTGCGTCTCCTGCGGCAATGGAGGCGCCGCTGCCGTTCATAATCTGAATGCCGAGCGCTCGATGGGGCGCCTTGGCCAGCTCAGGAATGTAAGAGGCTACCTTGCCTTCGCCGCATTGCGCGCGGCTCTCTTCCACCCATTGCGGCAGCTCCTTCTGCAGTCGAATCCATACTTCGCTTGCTTGAGGCGTATTCATGCCGTACCCCGCTCCCTTTCGTCTTCCATATAATTGTATATCCGCTATCATTAGTAGTTGCCTTTCAATATACAATTAATCCGCAGCAGCAACAAGATCTTGAACAGATTGCAGCACGTAGTCCGGCTTGAAGCCCGACAACGCGATATCTTCTTTTTGGGCTACGCCCGTTCGAACGAGAGCCGTATGTATATTGGCAATCTGGCCCATGCGGATATCGGTCTCCAGCAGGTCACCCACCATAATGCACTCCCCCGAATTGAGCTTCAGAGCTTGAAGCTCTGCATTTGCCATATATACGCCTTCGACGTAAAGTAATCTCCCTTCGGAATCTTGCTCCGAATAACAAATGGCTAAGGCAGCTGTACTCGGGAGGCAATGGGGTAATGATCGGAAGGATAGGCACCATCCTGCTCATCGCGGTAAACGATCGTCTCCAGAATGGCCATATCCTCGCTTGTGAATATATAATCGATCGGCTCTCCTTCGATGCCGCCCGCGAACTCATGGAACGTTCGCCCGACCGGCTCGCCGAGAATGTCATATGCATCGTTCAGTTGGTTCTTCAAGAGCGCGATAGCCGGGTTGTCGGGATAACAATTGAAATCCCCGGTTACGACAGCAGGGACTTTCCTGCCTTGTCGCGATTCTCCTATCTTCTGAAGAAGTAGCTTCGCGCTCTCTACGCGGGCTTCCTGCCCGATATGATCGAAGTGTGTGTTGAACAGATAGAATTGCAGGTCCGGCTTCTCTTTCAATTGGAATAATCCCCATGTGCAAAAGCGCGGCAAGCTGCTGTCCCAGCTGACGCTGCCGGCCTCGTCAGGCGTCTCCGACAGCCAGAATTGTCCGTGCTTCAGCAGGACGACATCGTCATGGCGATAGTAGATGCAGCAGCATTCGTCCATCGCCTCGTCGCCGCTCTCATATCCACTGCGGCCTTCGCCGATTCTGCTGTATTCCGACAATTCGCGATCCAGGTCGCGGAGCATGTCATACTTGCCTTCTTGCGTACTTGCTACTAATGGAGCGACCCTGCGAATGAGCTCCGCGGCTTGCTTGCTGCGGTATGGCCATGCGTTGCTTCCGTCCACCGGCGTGTTCACGCGCAGATTGAATGTCATCACTGTCAGTTCCATCGATTAGCACATCCTATTCATTATTTGATAGAGCCCTCTGTCAAGCCTCCTATAATCATCTTATGCGTCAAGGCATACATGATCGCAATAGGCGCCATAGAGAGCGCGAAGGCAGCTAAGGCAAGCGTATAGTCAAAGCTGACCTCTGACTTAAAATTATAAATGAATAGAGGCAGCGTCCACAAATCAGGATGTGTGTTCAGCTTAATGAGAGGGAGCTGGAAGTCGTTCCATATCCATAGACTGTTCAGGATGAGAATGGTCGCAATAATCGGCATGAGCAGCGGATAGATAATACGAGAGAATGTCAGCCATACTCCGCAGCCGTCAATTTTGGAAGCTTGGTCAAGCTCCAGCGGGATATTCTTCAGAAACCCGACGCACAGGAAGATGTGAACTAGCGCTGGAATACTTGGACAAGCGATTATCTGCAGCATGGAGCTTCTGAATCAGACGGGACTTATCATTATGTACGTTACGCTGTCGTTCACCCAAGGCATCTTCCTGTGCATGAAGTATTTTTTTTAAAAAGGGGTTGCCAAATACGGACAGGCTATGGTATATTCTAATTCCGGCCGCAAGATAAGCGGTTGGATGAAAGAAAGACATTGTTCCTTGAAAACTGAACAACGAGCGAAACTGCCCTGTTAATCCAAACGGATTAATGGAAAAGCAATATAAAGTAATGAGCAAGTCAAACGAACTTCTTTTATGGAGAGTTTGATCCTGGCTCAGGACGAACGCTGGCGGCGTGCCTAATACATGCAAGTCGAGCGGACTTGATGGAGTGCTTGCACTCCTGAAGGTTAGCGGCGGACGGGTGAGTAACACGTAGGTAACCTACCCCTAAGATCGGGATAACATTCGGAAACGGATGCTAATACCGGATAATCGATTCCTTCGCATGAGGGAATCGGGAAAGGCGGAGCAATCTGTCACTTGGGGATG
>NZ_JBHTJZ010000065.1:0-36639 GCF_042675905.1 Paenibacillus chungangensis
TATTGTGGCGATTCCAGAAAGTCAAGGGGTTTTCGTGAACTTTGATGATATCTTTATGACTCTTATCGAATTACCTGGTTTTGGATTGAACTGCATAAGTCATGATGCTACATAGAAACTAGACCGCGAGAAGGGAGTACGCGTCTAGTGCTGGAGATATTAAAAGAAGAAAAGTCGGTTTCCGTGAATTCGATGCTTAAAATATCTACCTCCAACTTCAGACAAAAGGAATCATCTCCTGAACCAAGTGCTTCTGATTACTATAAAAACAACGATAATCACCCCGATTGCACTAAGCAGTATCGTATTCCAACGATCTAGTACCCGGTGGACCAAATCGGGTGATAGGTAAGCGCCATTCTGGTATAACGCATTATCAATGTAGCGTGCGAGGAAATGCTTCCCTTTTTCTTGGCTCCACCGTTGTTGTTGTATTTCGGCACGAAACGGTTTGTTCACTTCTATCACTTTATCCAGCACGGCTTCAAGGCTACTTATGTGTATATAGTAAAATTGTTCGTTGTTGGCCTGATCCAAACCCTCGGTTGTATGGAAAGGGCGAACGTAACGCCAATCTCTCTCATATGTCGGATAGCTCGTATATCCGTATCCCACCTCGAGAAATGGAGCCCCCTTTGTACCTTCTGGAATAGCCACGATTGTACTGCCCTTAACGATTTCCAAAGTCACAGCAGTTTCATCCGTTGGGATTTTAGTATAATACTTTAAAGTCACAGGTGTTTCTATACGATGAGTCAAAGAATAGCCAGCTGCTGTAAAAATCATAGGAAAAAGAGGGGTGTATGTGGTCAGATCCATCTGCTCCATCGGAATTTTCTGTTGATAGGGACTAGCGCTTGTAGATGCAGGAAACTGCGTGCGTAGCTGGTGATTGTGATACAGAGCATCTCCTGTCCGATAAGCCCAAAAGATAAACAGAATACTGAGTGCAAGAACGGTACACCACCACAGGGCATGTTTGGCTAAAACTGGACTGGACATGCTATCCCTCCTTCTTAAGGTGCGTCTGAAAACGCATTTACGACTCTTCTTTTATGATGCTAATCTTACCATCAACATATTGCTTGTTCATCTCTTTTGTTCTGATTCACCGGTAATGAATATTCCTCTGTCACACATGGACGGAAATGTACCATCAATATCGGATTGTTTCTATCGATGCGAGTTCGGAATGATTTTATAATCAAAGTGAGCTTTTAAATTAGATAGGGGGAAGATGTATGGCAATCAAAAAACGTAAAGTTTTGAATGCTGCGATAGTGCTAGGTACAGTGGTCTCCATGTTGGTTGCATGTTCATCGGGCAACAACAATGTAAATTCTGGCGGAGCTACTCAGCCAGCCGAGGGCAACACTGCTGCACCTACAGAAACCAGCCCAACGAACTCAGACGGAAAGTTCGATCCACCAGTCACTATTACGACGGTAACGCCGCATCTCTCAGCAGACACGAAGTACCCCGAAGGCGATACGATGACCGACAACTTCCACTCGCGTTGGGTGAAAGAGAATCTTGGCATTGATCTGAAGTTTCTATGGGGCGTCAGCAATACGGAAGCTTATCAAACGAAGCAAAAACTGATGCTAGCAGGGAATGAAGAAATGCCGGACATCATGTTGGTTCATAACGAACTCATTTCCGAGTTTATTTCTTCCGGAAGATTCATGGATATCACAGAAGCGTTCGAGATGTATGCTCCGGAACGGTTAAAAGCGACATTCGAGAATGATCCCGATCTATGGGTTCGCGTAAGAAAAGACGGGAAGAATTACGGCCTTCCCGTACTGACGAACATGGAAACAAACGCTATCATGTTCATGCGTCAGGATTGGCTCGACAACTTGAATTTGAAAGCGCCTACCACGATTGATGAGCTGGAGCAGGTGCTGGATGCATTCACGAATCAGGATCCGGATCAAAACGGTAAAAATGATACGATCGGCATTTCCCTCGCGGGCAAAGATAAACTGGCTACGTGGACGGCGACTGCGGATTTCGTATTCGGCGCGTATGGAAAAATGCCAGAACTGTGGTACAAAGCGGAAGACGGCACACTTCAGTATGGCTCCATTAATCCTTCTGTGAAAACAGCGCTCGGGAAGCTGGCGGAATGGTTCAACAAGGGTTACTTGGATAAAGCGCTGGGGACTCTGGATAACACGAAAGCAGCTGAGAGCTTCACCCAAGGGAAATCGGGTATTTACGTTGGTCCTTCCTACTCTCCTAACTGGCCGATGAAAGGAGCGGGCATGGATGTAAGCGTTGTCGAAGCGTATCCGATTCCGAAAGGGCCGGAAGGGCTGTTCGGCAGTACGGCTGCGGCCAAGACGAATCATGCGTATCTGTTCAGTAAAGACTTCCAGCATATGGATGCGTTCTTCAAATATTTAGATATCATGATGAGGCCTTATGCGGAAGATAGCCCATTCTATTACGGCGCAGAAGAAGGTCTTGACTATATATTGGTTGACGGGAAGCCGGTATATGATGCGCCTGAACTGAAGAAGCCGGATAGCTTCGGCATGAATGACTATATGCTCACCTTCAATTATGCGATTCCGCAGGATAATTCGCAAATGTACGATGATCTGCTTGCGGGCAAAGAACCGGTATTACCCAATGAGATCATGGCTTCGCAATGGCCGCTTGCAAGATTGAAGGCTTATGCTCTGGATGCCAAAAATAAAGCGGCACAAGGCATGCAGAATGCCTTCCAAGGCCAGCCGACGAAGACATTGGCTCAGAAGGGTGAACTGCTCCTGAAGATGGAGCGGGAAACCTTCCTGAAGATCGTGTATAACGAACTGCCTCTTGATGCGTTCGACAAGTTCGTTGAAGATTGGAAGAAAGCCGGAGGCGACCAAGTAACTACCGAAGTCAACGAGTGGTACAACACGACGAAGTAAAGCTGTTCCATCCGACTGCCGCTGTCATGTGATGGCGGCAGTCCGATTTTCCATCATGCATCTAAGATGCTGACATAATCGCAAAGGAGGCAAAAAGGGATGAAGTGGAAACGCGTTTATCCTCTGCATTTGCTCGTTTTACCATCTGTTTTGATTTTAATTATATTTCAATATATCCCCATGGGTGGTTTGGTCATTGCGTTCCAGGACTACAAGCCATGGTTTGGCATTGCCAATTCGCCTTGGGTAGGATGGGATAATTTCAAATTTATATTCGAATACCCGGATAGCAAACAAGTGATCTGGAACACGTTCATTATTGCGTTCAGCAAAATCGTGGCCGGCCTGATCGTTCCGTTTACTTTCGCACTTCTCTTAAACGAAATCCGGGTCATGTTCTTTAAGCGAACGGTGCAGACCATCGTCTACTTGCCCCATTTCTTGTCTTGGGTTATTCTCGGCGGTATCTTGACCGATATATTGTCCATTAACAGCGGCCTTGCCAATCAGTTCATAACTGCGCTCGGCTTCGAAGCGATTCCTTTCTTGCAGAATGGAGACTGGTTCCGGACTACGATTATCGTCAGCGACATCTGGAAGGAATTCGGCTTCTCGACGATTGTTTACTTAGCGGCGATTACCTCCATCAATCCGGAGCTATATGAAGCGGCGACATCGGACGGAGCGAACAGGTGGCAGCAGGTACTTCATATCACGATTCCGTCCATCGTGCCGATTGCGGTTCTGCTTGGCGCATTGTCGCTTGGCAATATTCTGAATGCCGGCTTCGATCAGGTATTTAATTTGTATAATCCGCTGGTCTATAGCAAAGGGGATATCATCGATACGTTTGTGTACCGTCAAGGCATATTAGGTTCACAGTTCAGCTTCTCCACGGCTTTTGGATTGTTTAAATCGGTCATTAGCACCATTCTTCTCGTTATTTTCTATCGACTGGCTTACAAGTACGCTGACTATCGCATATTTTAACGGGAGGTTACTATGCCGTATTCTACTTCTTATCGTATATTTACTGTCTTGAATATTACCTTTATGGTCATCATTTCACTGCTTTGTATTGTTCCGTTTATTCATATTCTGGCTATCTCACTGAGTTCAAAGGCTGCGGCAACGGCCAATATCGTTCAATTTTGGCCTGTTGAATTTACGTGGGATTCCTATGTTCTTTCGTTTGAGAATCCCTTTTTTGTTAAGTCGTTCTGGAACTCCTTGAATCGGACCGTGCTCGGGACGGCGATCTCAATGGTGCTATGTGCGACAGCCGCCTATCCGCTTTCGAAAGAAAATCGGGTCTTCCCGGGCCGCACGATCTACTCCTGGTTTTTTATTTTCACGATGTTGTTTAGCGCCGGGCTTATTCCGCATTATCTGCTCGTTGTTAATTTAGGGCTGAGAAATACGATTTGGGCACTTGTTCTGCCGGGTGCGGTAAATGTATTCAATATGGTTCTCATGTTGAACTTCTTCCGCCGTATTCCGAAAGAGCTCGAGGAGGCCGCGTTCATTGACGGAGCGGGTTATTTCCGTGCGTTGGTTCTCATTTACTTGCCGCTTTCATTGCCGTCGATCGCCACACTCTCGTTGTTTTCTCTAGTAGGCCAGTGGAACGCCTGGTTTGACGGTCTCATCTATTTAAATGATATGAGCGACTACCCGCTTGCGACATTGCTTCAACAGATGACCGCGGGGGCCAATGTTGGCTCGACAGACACGTATGTAGATCCGGAGACATTAAGCAATGTTTCGGACCGAACGCTCAGAACGGCGCAAATTTTCATGAGCATTATTCCAATTCTGATTGTCTATCCGCTCTTGCAACGTTATTTCGTGCAGGGGATGACACTTGGATCGGTGAAGGAATAGATTACGCCCTGCAGATACAACCATGATAAGATAAGGAATAATTATGGTTATGAGGTGAATCATGAAGCTGAAAATGAATACGTTCACCAAAATTCTGTTCATTATTATTCCTTTGCTGCTTTTCGTGAGTTTCATGTATTCCTTCTCTCACCAGCGGAGTGTGGTTTTTATTAGAGAGGAATTGACGAAGACAAGTCAGGATCGTTCGGCTTTTTTCCTCTACCAGATCGATACGACGATGGATCAAATTACGACGAGCAGCATCTCATTGAGCCGTGATCCAACGGTGCTGGAGCTCATGAATCTATATTTATACAAAACATACTACGACCAAGCCATGATTCAAAATAATCTGATGAGCAAATTGATTGTGCAGCAGTCTTCAACGAACTGGTCGAGCAGTGTTAGTCTTTTTTTTCCTGAATTGAAAACAGTTGTGTCTACGGATTCAACGATTGGCAGCTATGAAGAAAACAAATGGAGCGAAAACTATGCATTGAATTGGATGTATCGGGAAGTGGACGACCGAGGCCAATTTTATCGCCATATCGGTTATCCGTACTTGGGGGAAGACAGAGGTGCCCAAGTGATCGTGGAAACAAGTGTAGATGCCCTTAACTTGTCCAACTTGTTAAGTCAATTGAAGACGGAAGGGAAAGGCGAACATTTCTTAACCGATGGCAGCCGAGTAATAAGTTCTTTAATGCCGGACCGCGCTCACATTCAAGCCGTGATGTCTCAGCTTGTCATCCCTTCCGAGGAACAAGGCTACACGACGATCTCAATCGACTCCGACGATTATATCGTTTCGTATGACAAATCCAATACACTGGGCTGGTATTTGATCAGTTCTATCCCGTTATCGGAGATTTTGAATCCCATTGTAGCTGATCAGAAGCTGTTTTATGGTTTTATGTCGATGTTTTTCGTTCTTGGAGCAGCCGCGGTTGCGCTGCTATATCGAAATGTGCAGCTGCCGATGAGGCGATTGATTCGAAGTACGTTGAAGGCGACGAAGGAAGAACTTCGGACGTTGTCTGCTGCAGATTCGGTAAATGAGTTTCAATTGTTGAATCGAAATTTCGAGATGATGGCAACGAGCGTGTCGGATCTCTCCGATAAAGTGTACGTAGAAACGATTCGATCCCGTGAAGCTACGCTTAAGCAACTGCAATCGCAAATCGATCCACATTTTCTATATAATTCGTTAAGCTTCATCATTAACATGACCAAATTAAAACAAGATAAAGAGGTCATCGCGATGGCTCACCATCTAAGTGATTACTTCCGCTATACGACCCGAGTGAATAATCAGATGCCGACAGTTCGCGAGGAAATTCAACTCATCTCTCACTATCTGGAGATCCAGTCAATGCGTAATAAGAAGTTAAAGTATGAGATTGATATTCCCGAAAGCATGTTATCTCTCCAGCTCCCGCGGCTTATCGTACAGCCGTTGGTGGAGAATGCCATTATTCATGGCATTGAGCAGCGTATTGGAAGTTGTTGTATTCGTATTGTGGGTGAGAGTCTTAATGATGAGCATTCAATTGCTGTAGAAGATGACGGTGTTCAGGTGACAGAAGAGGAATTATTGGTCATAGTTCGGAAGATGAACGCCGTGAGTGCTTCCGAAGCTTCCGGCGGCTGCGGCTTGCAGAATGTAAATATGAGAATGAAGCTGCGCCTGGGAGATGAAGCTGGCGTTCGTCTGGAAGCGACCGGTTCTGTAGGCATTAGGGCTACGCTGTATTGGAGGGTAGAACATGTTCCAGATTCTGATCGTGGATGATGAAGAACACGCAGCAGATAGTTTATCCATATCATTGGATTGGGCGAAGTATGGCGTTCAGAAGGTGTTCACGGCATATTCCGGGTATGAGGCGATGGAAGTGTTAAGAAGCGAGACGATCCACTTGCTTATAACGGACATTCGCATGCCGGAAATGTCGGGACTGCAGCTGATCGAAGAAGCTTCTAAGGTGTCGGCTGCAACAAAAGTGATTGTCATTAGCGGATATGATGAATTCACGTATGCTCAGAGAGCCGTCCAATATGGCGCCCTGGATTATATGCTAAAACCCGTTAAGGATGATGAATTGGAGCAGCTTGTTGAACGAGTGATGGCAACGATTCGGCAAGAATGGGAGACGGTTTCCGTTTATCAGAATGCTGTACTAACGTTGAAGTCCAATTTGTCGCTTCTGCAAAGCTCTCTGTTCCAGGAACTAATTAACGGCAAGTCTTATCGACTAGATCAATTGAACGAACGACTTTCACGATACGAGCTTCATTTTCAGACAGGAGATCCTATTGCCCTCGTCACCATGAGGTTTGAATGGGAGGAGTCAAAATACGACCCACAGAGCCGGGAATTAATTGAATTTGCAGTCCGTAATATTGCGGAAGAGCTTACCTCGACTCATTTTCACTTATGGATTTGCAAGGACCCGAACGATTTTATTTTACTGTTATTACGACCTGGCAACTCCGAAGAAGAAGATCAACAGCAAGAGTGGTCTCATCTACTCGAACGAAAGATTTATGAATTGAAGCGTGTTGTGCAGGAGTTATTGAACTTATCGTCATCGATTGCGATTTCGCCTTTTGGCACATTCGCTGATGATCTACCCGTATTGTATGAGGATTCGTTATCTGCATTTCGAAGGCGAATTGGCAAGGAACGCGGTTTGATTATTCAAAGCAAAGAGGAAGGCGGCTTGGGAGAGGCTATCCACATTAACTATTTGAACGAACAGCCTTCGCTGCTGCAACTGCTTGAAACCGGATCTTGGGATAAAGCTACGGAGAAGCTACAGGATATTTTCCGGAAATTCAATTCGGGCACCTTCTCATCTCAAGAGTATGTATTGGAGCTTTACTTCTATATCTCGCATGCGTTTTCTCACATCGCGCATAAAAATAGCGTACTGCTTGGTGATATTGTCGGGGATGCGCTGCTTAAACCGCCTACGACAACGTTGGATTTTTCTCTGAAACAATTGGAAGTGTGGTCCTTCTCCCTCTTAAATAAATATATTGGTTACGCCATGACGGAATGGCAAGACAACAGACGAACGATTGTGGATCAGATCAGGCAGTTTATCGACAAGCACTTAAGCGATGCCATTACGGTGGAATGGGTTGCTGAAAATTTATACTTTAATCCGGATTACCTAAACAAGATATACAAGAGCGAAACAGGCGAAACGATTACAGAATACATGTATAAGCAGCGCATGCAGCGAGCAGCTTCGCTTCTGATCGAAACGGATGACTGGGTATACGATATTGGAGAGCGAGTCGGCTATGTGAACGCGAATTATTTTATCAAAATGTTCAAAAGACATTATGACTTAACGCCTCAGGCATTTCGTGACAAGTATAGAGAAGTATAGAGAGTGCAGCCAATAGGGATTAAGGTATTTTGGATGAGAGGACATGACGATAAAATGACAAGGATCAAAAGAAGATTTGATTCGGACTGGCGATTTTTTAGAGGAGACTATCCAAACGCATATCAACCGGAAACGGAGGATCATGATTGGGAGGTTGTCCATTTGCCTCATTCGGTTCGAATCGAACCGGCGGATTGCAGCGGCGGATTGAACTATCAGGGAGTGGCCTGGTACAGGCGGCACTTTTATGTGCAGCCGAGCTCCCGAGGCAGAAAACTATTTGTCGAATTTGAAGGCGCGAAGCATACGGCGGAAATTTGGATGAACGGAACGTATGTGGGAATTCATCATGGAGGCTACCTCCCTTTCACGTTGGATATTAGCTCACACGTCATTGCTGATGGCCTAACGAGTAATGTGATAGCGGTTCGATTGGACAATTCGGATGCTGTGGATATTCCGCCTGGAAAACCGCAGTCAGAGTTGGATTTTTGTTATTTTGGGGGATTGTATCGCCATGTTTGGCTCTATGAAACGGATACTTTGCATATCACGGATGCGGTCTATGCCAATCAAATAGCAGGCGGCGGCATTTTTGTTACGTATCCTCACGTCACAGATGAATCTGCTGTCATAAACGCGAAAATTCATGTGCATAACGAGGATTCCAGCAATCGATCCTATTCAATCAGAAGTTTGCTTTATGACGAGGAGCAGCAGTTGATCGCTTCGTATGAATCGAAATGTCTGGAACTGAATGTGGGTGAAGCTTGTCACTATCATCAGAAATTGGAAGTGCTAGATCCTAAGCTATGGCATCCAGATCATCCCTATCTGTATTGCCTTGTAACCATAGTGATGGAAGAAGGGCAAGCAATCGATCAGATCACTACGCGAATTGGAATTCGCACGTTGCGGTTTGATTCCGAAGGCTTTTATTTAAACCACAAGCCTTTGCTCATCAATGGAGCTAACAGGCACCAGGAATATGTATATGTGGGTGACGCGCTGCCGGATTCCATGCAGAAGAGAGATGCGATAAAGCTGAAGGAGGCGGGCTTCAACTTTGTGCGCATCGGTCATTATCCCCAATCCCATGCGTTCATGGACGCGTGTGATGAGGTGGGTCTCATGTGTGTCGTTCCTGTGCCCGGCTGGCAATGGTTTCGAGACAACGATACGTTCAAGGAGGGGTCATATCAGGATGTTCGTGACATGATTCGCAGGGATCGGAATCACCCTTGCGTCATGTTCTGGGAGCCGATTCTTAATGAGACGCATTACTCGGAGGAGTATGCTAGGATCACTTACCGATTGACGCATGAAGAATATCCAGGAGACCAATGCTATGCGGCTTGCGATATGCATAGCTCTGGAGCGGATCAATACGATATTTGGTATGGCAACGGTGTCAGCGAGCAGGAGTGGGGAGACGCCAAGCCTATTTTTATAAGGGAATACGGAGATAATTACCGGGAACAATTCGGGCCGCAAAAAACACAAAATCGATGTTCGCGCGGAACGAAAGGATTTTATAATGGCGGGGAGTCGGGTATGCTGATCTCCGCATTGGAACGGTTGTCCTATTTGAATGATCACTTTCTGAATCAGCGGTCCAGCGGTGCAGCCGTATGGACAGGCATCGATCATAACCGAGGCTATGTACCTAATATTGCTGCTACAGGCGTGATGGATTTTTATAGATTCCCCAAATTTTCCTACTACGTATACAGCAGCCAACGCAATCCGGAGCTAGAGATTAAGGGAATCGAGAATAAGCCTGTTCTATTTATTGCGAACGATTGGAATGCAGACTCATCGAACCGGGTTTACGTATTCAGCAACTGTGACAGCGTGACGCTATACGTCAATGGCAAAGAAATCAGTACGAGCAGGCCGTCATCGCAATACGCAGGGCTGCCTCATCCGCCATTTATTTTTGATGACGTTCCGTTCGAACCGGGTGAATTAAGAGCAGAAGGATATTTAAATGGGCAGCATGCGGCCACACATTCGGTTCGAACAGCTGGTGCGGCTCATCATTTCAAGCTAAAAGTGGATGACTGCGGAATCGATCTGGTTGCGGATGGATCTGATCTTGTTCTGGTTCAAGTATGGGTGTGCGATGAGCAGGGGACAGTCGTTACGGATGCTTACCGCGAGGTTCAATTCCATATAGACGGGCCTGGCGTCATTGTGGGAGACGGCGAAGCCAGAGTGCATTCCAATCCCATTGAGACTGAAGCCGGCGCGATCGGGGTGCTAATCCAGGCAACCACTGAATCAGGCATCATTACGGTCACTGCTTCCGCCGAGGGATTACAGTCCGACAGTATTCAGATTGCATCAAGGCCGGATTGCAGGAACGATGTTCCAGGTCCGGAACAATTGCCGCCTGTCCATAAGCCGCAATATGCTGTCGATCTGGCGCCGCAGCCGCTTTCAACTCATGATTCCAAATATAATCTGGCTTACATGAAACCGGTGAAAGCAAGCTCCGAACAGTCCCAATATCCCGCCGCCGCCGTTACCGACAGCAATCTCATTACCCGGTGGTGCGCAGCAGATAGCTCGACACCCCAATGGCTGGAGGTCGAATTAGAGCAGACATATGATCTGACGGGATGCAAAGTCGCTTGGGAAAGCGATAACACCAACTACGAATATAAAGTCGAGACTTCTGCAGACGGGGAACACTGGACGACATGTCTGGAGAAGTTCGGGACAGGTCAGGACATTAAGCCGGATGTATTCGCCTCGGAAGCTGTTCGTTTTATACGGGTTACAATTCTAAGCGTGTCTAAAGGAGCCGCCAGCATCTATTCTCTCGGTGTCTACGGGACGAAAGCCGGAGCTGCCCGTTAAATCCAGTCTGAAACTGGATAACAAACTTGTTTGCTTTGGAATACAGAACTAGTATCGCCGCTCACTTCCATTGATGGAAGAAGAGCGGCGATTTTTGTGCGCCCATGGGCGCTACCCCTAGGGTTCATCTGTAACGTATTGAAAAGGGTTGTCATAATTTGCCCATTGACAATGGAGTCAATATTCCGGAATGTCACCTGTTGATCATCCCGGAATGATCTACTTATTTACATAGGTACGGCCAAGCATCACACTGAGAACGTATTTGATGAGTCAAAGAGATTCTTACAACTCCATTTTGCAAGGAGGCGATCATTAAAGTTATCGGTTTGACAAAGTGGCGAATTCACTTTTAAAAGCGCTTACAAATCAGTCTTGAATCTGAGCTGAAAAATGCAATGGGAGGTTTAGCTGATGGCGAAGGTTTGTTCAACAGCAAGGTTGAAAGAAAGGGTTGGGACAACGGAAAAGGTTTGGGATAAAGCAAATTTTTGCTGCAAAATGATTATTGCGTCAGCTTTCATATTGCTATGGTTTGGCGCTGTGCAGATGGAAGAAAGTCGCGTGATTGCAGCTCCTGATGAATTTGATGTTTTGCGGGCCAAAATGATGGGGGACTCGAATTACGATACGTCCGATCCCGATATTGCGGTGAAAATGCAAAATATTGAATCCTCAGGCGAGAATTATTGGAATACGATGGTCAAAAACGCAGATCGCACGTATCTATGGAATGATCTGAGCAATGGCGCCAAGTCGGTGAGCTTTGCAACCAGTTATGCCCGATTGAACACGATGGCCACGGCATATGCGACCGTTGGATCGGTATGGGAAGGAAATGCTGAACTCAGGGACGATATAGTATCTGCGATGGACTGGCTGTACGACAATTGGTACAACGAGCATTTGTCCGAAGGGTATGAGACATCGACTAACAGCTGGTACCATTGGGAAGTGACCGCGCCCAAAAGCCTTTCTCTCGTTGTTCTGAAAATGTACGATGCGTTTACTTCCGAGCAAATTGCGAATTATATGAATGCCGTTCAGAAGTTTGTTCCCGATCCGACAACAAGAACAATGAACGGAACGGATATTGAGGTTGGCGCGAATCGTGTGTGGAAGGCGCAAATTGCGGCATATCATGGAATTATTGTGAAGTCCGCGGAGAAGCTGGAGATGGCGAGAGACGCGCTCAGCTATGTTCTCGCCTACGTCGACTCCGGAGACGGATTTTATACGGACGGATCGTTTATTCAACATAATAAGCATCCCTATAATGGGGGATACGGTAAGGCGCTTCTAGGGGAAATTGCCAGATTGGTGCAATTGCTTGATGGAAGCAGCTGGGAAGTGACCGATCCGAATCTGAACAATATCTATCAATGGGTATATGAGGCTTTCGAGCCGTTCATTTATAAGGGTGCCTTCATGGAGATGGTGAGAGGAAGGGAAATTACGCGATACGCGTCGCATGATCATGCTGTAGGGCATTCGACGATGGGGGCTATTCTGCAAATTTCCAAGTTTGCGCCGGCGGCGGATGCGTTAAGAATGAAGAGCATGCTGAAATACTGGATCGAGAGCGATACATCGCGAAATTTCTATACGAGCGGAGCCACCTTCGAGAACACGGTGCTGGCGAAACAATTGATGGCCGATCCATCGATTCCGTCGAGAGGCGAGCTGATCCGTAACGTGCAATATCACAATATGGATCGGGTCGTGCATCTAAGGCCCGGCTTCGGCTTAGGCGTGAGCATGTCATCCAATCGCATATTTAATTATGAATCGATCAGCAATGTCAATATGAAGAGCTGGTATACGGCCGATGGCATGACTTATTTGTACAATAACGATTTGACACAATTCAGTGACAATTATTGGCCGACGGTAGATCCCTATCGTTTGCCGGGCACAACAGTGGATACGCTTACAAGAAGTGTGATCGGTATAGGTTACAATAAAGAATATTTGAGCCCCAATGCGTGGACGGGAGGCACTTCGTTCGAAGAGCTGTACGGAACCGCTGGCATGGATTTGAAGGCGTCTGGAGATTTGAACGCCTCTGGCAGTGTGGTCACTCCCAGTTCGCTTGTAGCGAAGAAATCATGGTTCATGTTCGACGATGAGATCGTCGCGCTTGGCGCGGGAATTACCAGTACGGATAATCGGACGATCGAGACGATTGTGGAGAATCGGAAAATCAACGGCGACGGCGACAATGCGCTTACTGTTGACGGGGTCCAGATGTCCAACGCGCTTGGCTGGTCGGACACGATGACGAATACAGGCTGGGCCCATCTGGCGGGGAGCGTCCCCGGTTCGGATATCGGATATGTATTCCCGGAAGGAGCGACAGTGAACGGACTAAGAGAAGCGAGAACAGGCAAGTGGGGCGATCTGACTGTATCCAGTCTTCCCAATCCGGATAATCCGGTCACTCGGAATTATTTGTCGCTATGGATGGACCATGGAAGCAATCCGTCGGAAGCGGACTATGCCTATGTGCTGCTGCCTAACCGAGACGCGGCGTCAACGGGTGATTACAGTGATCATCCGGATATCGAAATTTTGCATAATACAGCCCTCATTCAGTCTGTTCGGGAAAATAATTTGAAGCTGACAGGGATCAACTTCTGGGAGGGTGGAGTGTTCAATGAAACGATATGGTCCTATCAGCCATCCTCCGTCATGGTCAAGGATGACAACGGCGAGTTAAGCTTCTCCGTATCCGACCCTACCCATATGAGCGACAAGTTGATCTTTGAGATGAATAAAAGCGGTCTTTCCGTCATTAGCCAAGATCCTTCGGTCACGGTCGTAAGGCAGCAACCGACGATTAAAGTGGAAGTAAATACGGCGGGAGCGCAAGGCCGGTCGCATGCATTCAAGCTGGCTTATGATACGACTGCTCCGCCTCCCGGCTTCCAGGGTCCTGGACTGGAATCAGTCCAATTGACGATTGACAAGCCGGTACTGCTCATTGGCGAAAGCGCCGCGCTGACGGTGACGGCCTTGATGGAAGACGGTGCTCCTGTCGACTTGAATGAAGCGGAGATACTCTACGGCAGCAATCATCCGGAAGTGGCCACCGTGGATGCAACCGGATTGGTGACGGCGCATGGCGGAGGTTCCGTTCAGATCTCGGCGACGGTTACCATCGGTGAGGATTCAATAACCAGGACGATCGATGTTGCTGTTCCGTATGGAGAGCCTGTGGTGGCACAGCTGGACATAATGGAAGATACCTATGTGAGAAGCGGAGCATACGGCGACGTTAATTATGGGGATGCGACCAGGCTGGAAGCCGTGAAGAGCGGGGGAGATTACAATCGCCGCGCATACTTGAAGCTTGATGCGACATCGATAAGCGAAGAGACCTATTCTGCGAAGCTGTATCTGTTCGGCGCAATCTCGGCCGCCGCCGGCGGTATAACGGAGCTGGAGCTCTATAGCGTGGCAGACGACAGCTGGTCCGAGACGGAGCTCAATTGGAATAACAAGCCCGAGCCAAGGGAGCGGGTGGCATCGGCGGAAGTCAATACAACGTATATGTACCGCGAATTCGATATTACCGAATATATGAAGAGTGAGGCGCGTGGAGACGGTATCGCAAGCCTATATATTGAAGGACCGAGTGCGTTCGTGACGTTGACCTCCAGTGAGCATGCGGAATTCAGACCCTATGTGGTCGTCAACTCTTATCGCTTCGAGCCGTATCGCTACGATGTGGCGTTGAACGCGAATCCAACGGTTGCCGGCACCGTTTACGGGGCTGGAAGCTATGACGAAGGCTCGACGGTGACGGTGACTGCAACGCCGGAGAACGGATATTCGTTTGCCAGGTGGACGGATGACGGCAACCATGATGCGGAAGTATCCACCGATCCCAGCTACACCTTTATGATCGACGGTTCTCGCCAGTTAACGGCTCATTTCGTAAGCGATCAGCCTGCCCAAGCGGGATTGACCCTAACGGGCAATGGGACGGTCTTGGCGGGTCAGGCGCATGTGATGACCGTGAGTGTCATGAACATGGACACTCCCTTTACGACGCTGGACGTGGTGGTCAATTATGATCCTCAGAAGCTGGAATTCGAGCTGGTCGGGGAGGAAGGGGCCGAGTCATTGGCGGAGGCGGTCATTCAATCGTTGCGTCCGAATTTCTCGCTGCTTGGCAGCGCGGCAAAGCCGGAGCAAGGGGAGATTCGTCTTATCCTGTCGAGTGCGGGGGAGCAAGCTGCGATACAAGAAGAGGGTCCGTTGTTCCTTTTGAACAGCCGTGTGAAGGCAAGCGCGACTCAAGGAGGCACAACGGTGTCCTTATCGGATATGAACGCATCGAGCAACGGCATCGGGATGGAGCTGGACGATTCCATGGCTATCTTCGAGCTAACCGTCATTGCCGCCAATAAAGCTGAATTGCAACAGGCGATAGAGCATGCGAATGCGGTATATGATGGGGCAACAGAGGGAACGGAGCCAGGGCAGTATCCGGTAGGCTCCAAAGCGATACTGGCTGCGGCGATTCAGGAAGCGATGACAGTCCTTCTTCAAGCTGACGCAGCACAAGAAGCGATTGATCAAGCGGAGCTGGATCTGAATGCGGCAACGCAAGCTTTTGCGGAATCGGTTATTCCGGCATCGTCGGGAGACTACTCCGCTTTGCATGAAGCGATAACGGCTGCTGAGAACCTGTATAGCAAGGCGCAAGAGGGCGATAAGCTCGGACAATACATCACCGGCTCGAAAGCCAGTCTGGCTGCAGCTATTGCGGCGGCACGGGGGACAGCTGGCAGTCAAGCGGAAATCGATCAGGCCGTCGTTGACTTGCAAGCTGCGATAGACCTGTTCTCGCATCGAATCATAACGCTGGCTGATGGAGAAACGCGGGTAAGCATCAAGGATCTGTCGATTCTCGCCATGCACTACGGCATAACCTCCGAGGACGAAGGATGGAGCGAGTGGCACATAGCCGATGTGCTGAACATTGGCGTAATCGATATTCGCAATCTGGCGGCTGTTGCCCAGATGATATTGGACGAGTGGCGCTTGGAATAAAACCGGAGAGGGAGGCGGGGCCTCGTACCTTCCTCCTTCTTTTTGCGAAAGGAAGGGATATGCATGAACAGAAGGGCAAGTTTGCTCATCATAATGTTATCTTTGCTTCTTCTGATTAATGCCACACCGTCAATGGCAGCAGTGGTAGTGGAAAAGGAAGCGGGCGACATTTCATTTCATTTTACGGTTACCGAACGGAATGATCGCGATGTTATTGTAGCTGTCCATGCCACGGGGAGCCAAGATTTGTATGCTTACGACATGGTATTGGACACGGATGCAGAGCGTTTGCAGCTCAAAAATGTCAGCATCGAAATAGCGGGTTTTACGGTAGGACCGATGATGGAAGAAGGTAATCTGATCCGGATCGCTCACACGAAGACGGGGCCCAGTCCGGGAGAGAATGGAGAGGTGAAGCTGGCCACGCTTATGTTCGAACGGCTTCGCGACGAGCCGACGGCCATATGGCTGCGCCAGGTGAAGCTGGTTGATTCAAAGCTGGAAATGGCTGCGTATGAACCCCATGTTAAAGCCATGATTATGAAATTCCCTTCCTTTATGGATATAGAGGGTCACTGGGCGGAGTCGGATATTCAAGAGGCGGTCATACGAGGAGTGGCAACCGGTTATGAGAATGGCGCGTTTCGACCACAGCGTGAAGTCACTCGCGCTGAATTCGCAGCCATGCTCATTCGGGCCATGAATATACCCGTTCCTGAGGCAAAGGAGCTGCCGTTTTCAGATAAAGATGGTATCCCTTTGTGGGCCGCGCCTTTCATTGCCGCGGCGGTCGATGCGAAGCTTATGGCCGGATACGAAGACGGCACATTTCGTTGGAATCAAAGAATGAACAGAGAAGAATTGGCGGCTGTCATGGCAAGAACAGTTGGATTTGAAGCGGAACGTGTAAAAGGGGCGAATATGTCGCCGAGTATGGAGCCGACAGATCTGGAGCCTGTCTTTGCCGATTCCAGGCAGATCTCGGAATGGGCGCGTCCCTATATTGCAACGGTAGTGGAGGCAGGCCTAATGAAGGGCAGAGGAGAGAAGAGATTTGTTCCCGAAGCTTGGGTGACCCGGGCGGAAGCTGTTGTTGTTCTGTTGAGACGTTGAGCCCTCATCATCAGATGGTCATCGCTGCAACAATTGAACATTTACAATACGCGACGCAGGTCCATATAATTTCGTGAAGCGATGCCTTCGCTTACGAAGCGGGTATTGCACACAACCTTTCGGGAGGATGACAATGGCCAAGGATTTAGCAGAGTTGAACACATTGATCGTGGGAGCTACATTTGCGGGCATCGGACTGGCGTGCGAGCTGCAGCGCTCAGAACCGGCCGGGCATTTTTTATTCATCGATCGCGAGATTACGGTCGGACACGAGTTTGCTTATGCATTCAAGCACGGTTTCGATTGGAACGATACCGTTATAGAACATGAAAGCGCAGCGGAAGTTCGGTCCGCATTCATTAGCAGAAATATTCTATCGGAAGAAGGCCGGGTACACTTGCCGGGAATGACACCCGTGCTGTACCGATTGCTGCGTGATCGCGGGCTCCCGATCCGATTCATGACCGATGTCGTCGATATACGGCAGAACAACGAGCAAAGCGGGTATATCGTCACTTTGTTCGATGGTTCAGGTCTTCGGGAACTGGCGGTTAAAGAAATAATCGACACAACTTCGGACTGCCGAACGTGCACACCCTGGCAGCCGCTTCACGGCAAACGAATAAACGCGTTGCTGCACGCCAAGAGGAATAAAGACGGCTCGGTCGTGAGCGATGCGATGAATTGTTACGGTGGAAAGATGCAGTTTGTGTCCGATCACTACTCTTTCGAGAGGGGCCGATTCGATTCGGAAGCGTTCCTGAGCATCCCGCTGGCTCCCGGGGATGGATGGCTGGAAGGCAGACGCAGCATCCATCAATTCTGGGCGAATCGGCCGGACGAGCTGCAAGGGTGGACGCTCGCCGTCGTTGCGGATCAATTCGACTTCGAGCCCTCGAAGGGGCCGCATGAACGGGAAAGCGATTGGATATGGCTGCCTTCTGCCGCCTATGATAATCCGTTGGCGGCGATGAATGAAGCGATAGCGTGGCTGAAAGGAAGGGTGGTCGTATGATGTTATCGGAGAGAGTCGAGGGAGCGGTACGGCAGCGCCGAGCGGAGCTGCATGCGGAAGCGGAAAGCTATGATGTCATCATCGTCGGTCTGGGAACGGCAGGCGCCATTGCCGCGATCGCAGCAGCGGAGCAAGGATTAAGCGTTCTCGGATTGGAACGAATGACGGCGATGGGGGGCACCGGAACGATGGGCGCCGTCATCGGTTATTATTTCGGTAATAAGGGCGGGTTGTTCGAGGAAGTCGATCAAGAGGTTCAGCGGCTTGCGACGCTGGCCGATTATACGAAGGCAGCCGGGGTCAACGCGGATTTGAAGAAGGTGGCGCTGGAACAGCGAGTCGAAGCCGCAGGTGTAACGACGATGTATGATTCAACTGTGATCGGCGTGTATATGGAAGGGAATGAAATAAAAGGCGTGCGTTGGGTCGGACCTGAAGGCGTCGTATCGGCGAACAGCGGCGTCGTCATCGACTGTACGGGCGAGGCGGAGGTGTGCGCCATGGCCGGAGCGGCTTATCGTAAGGGACGAGAGACTGACGGCAGAATGCAGCCCTTCTCCAATGCGATCGTGTGGATCGAGAATAACGCGGTGAAGACGTTCTATACGGATTCGGGATATGTAGACTGTGAGGACGCGGAGGGCTTCTCTCAAGAGGTGATCCAGTCGGCTTGCAGATGGACGCATCAGCCGGATATGTTCACGGATACGCCCAGGTTCATTAAGTTGGCGCCGCTGCTCGGAGTTCGGGAAGGCCGGTTCATCGTCGGCGAGCACAATGTGACATTCGCTGATTTTATCGATGGGAAGTTAGCGGAGGAACCGCTGTTCTATGCTTATTCCAATGTCGATAATCATGGTAAGGATGTCGCCTTCGAAAGCGAACTGCAGCAGGACTGGATTGTCGGAGCCAGCCTGTGGGGATTGAACTTCTCCGTTCCCATTCCGCTCGGCGCGCTCATACCGCGAGGCCTCGACGGCTTGTTGGTCGCCGGAAGGTCGCTTGCGGTTGATCACGACATAGCCCCGTGCGTTCGGATGAAGCGGGATATGCAGAAGTGCGGCGAAGCAGCGGCTATGGCCGCTTCATTGGCAATCAAGCACAGGCTCCCGCTTCGGGAAGTGCCTTATGCCGAGCTCAAGCCGTTGCTTGAAGCTACGGGTTGCTTGCAGGCAGCGAATCATATCGGCATGCGCTACGGAGTACCGACGGATGATCATCATGCCGCTGTCTCGGGCTGGCTGACAGAGGAATCGGACATTCGGGATGGATTGGCGAGTGAGAAGCCCGGCATGGCGATCTGGTCGGCAAGGAATATGGGCGAGCGCATTGTTCCGTCGCTTAAGCAGTGGGTGAACGCATCCGATGAGCCGCATCTGCAGCGTCATAGCGCATTCGCGTTGGCATTGCTTGGAGACTGCGGCGCAATTCCTGTGTTGCGGGCGATGATGCTGGAGCGGGACGCGTTCTTCCCTAAGACAAGCCGGAAATATAATCAGGCGAGGGGTTATGCGTCTATCTATTTGCTAGGCAAGCTGGGTGATGAGGGAAGCGTGCCGGAACTGCTGCGCATTCTGGAAAGCCGGGAACAATTCAAGAACGTCTCTACGGATGCAGAATTCATTAATCATGACGACGAATATTTCTTCCAATACTTCAGTTTCTCGGTTGCCGCCTTGTTCCGTATTGCGGATCACCATCCCCAGTATCGGGCAATTGTAGAGGAGTCGGTCCGGCGGATTGCGGATGACCCCGCATTCTCGTTGCAGGTGACGATGAAGCCAAGCAATAATGTCCATTATGACATGGCAGGCACGATAAGACGGATCGTGGACGAGCGCACGAAAGCATGGAGGGGCGCATAAGATCAGGATTTGCACATCGCTGCAACAAATGAACACAGCGAATTGTCATCCCGTGCGTATGGTTGGCATCATTGCTTATCTACAAATGGATGAACACCTTGTATATTGATCACAAGTTCGCTAGCAATCATCATCCATTAATGGGGAGGTCGTTGAAACAATGACAGGACGAGGAAGGAATGCCGGTTTATTTCGTTTTATGCTTGTATGCTTGATAGGAGCTATGGTGACGATTACGGCTTGCAACTCCGGAGGGAATAGCGGGAACGATGCAACGTCAGGCAAAGGGACGAACAACGCGCAATCGACATCGAATGAGGGGCAGACGCCGGATGGTGAAGGGAAGAAAGACGTTACGTTGACGTATTGGGCCGAATTGGGCGCTAGCCCGTCCCGAACATTGCAAACGTATAATGACGCTTTATTCTATCAGGAGCTGGAGAAACGGACCGGCGTGCACATCGCATTCGAGCATCCGGCGGTTGGCAGTGAAAAGGAACAGTTCAACCTGTTGATCGCGTCGGGCAAATACCCGGATGTGATTGAATACAACTTCCTTAACTATCCTGGTGGCCCTGAGAAGGCGCTCGCGGACAATGTCATCATAGAGTTGAATGACATCATTGAGCAGTACGCGCCTAATTTGAAGAAGTATCTGGACGAGCATCCGGATATGAAGAAGCAGGTAAGCACCGACTCGGGCAAAATGTATGTGTTCCCGAGCATTGGTATCGGCAACCATGGTGTAACGGGCGGGTTGGTCGTGCGTGAAGATTGGCTGAAGGAGCTGGGCATAAACGAGCCGAAGACGATTGACGATTGGACGAATATGCTTCGCGCCTTTAAGGAGAAGAAAGCGGCATCAGCTCCGTTTACTGCTTCGTTGAGAAATTTGAAGCTTTCACAGTTCAACGGTGCGTTCGGCATCGGCACGGACTTCTACCGGGATAACGGCGTCGTGAAATACGGACCGATTGAGCCGGGCTATAAAGAATATCTGACATTGCTGAACGCTTGGTATGAGGAAGGCTTGATTGACCCCGATTTCTCTACACAAGACAATGCGGCTCTCGACGCGAAGGTGATTAACGGCAACTCCGGCGCATTCTTCGCCTATATTGGAGGGGGCATGGGCAAATATTTGCCGGCTTTGCAGGAGAAAGACTCCAGCAGCAATTTAGCCGGTGTGCAATTCCCGATTTTGAACCAGGGCGATGAGCCCCGCTTTATCAATACTTCTTATGAGTATCGGGGGCAAGGCAGCGTCGGGCTCACATCCGCCAATCAAAAAATAGAGGAAACTGCGAAATGGCTTGATTACTTGTACACGGATGAAGGGCATATCCTGAAGTCGTTCGGTGTGGAAGGCGTAACCTTCAAGGATGTGAACGGATATCCGACCTATACGGATCTTATTGTCAACAACCCGGACGGTTTATCGGTTGGCGACGCAATGAACAAGTATTTGCGCGTGGCGACGCCCTCCGTCGGATTTGTCGGTGACGACCGCTATTCGGAGCAGTATTACACATACCCGCAGCAGAAAGAAGCTTTCGCAACATTTAGCCAATATCAGGAGAATGCTTATGAAACAAGGCTGCCGCTGATTAGCCATACACCTGAGGAAGCCAATGAGATTGCAACGATCATGGCAGAGGTGAATACGTATCAGGAAGAGATGCTTCTGAAGTTCATTATGGGGGCCGAATCGATCGAGAAGTTCGACGAATACGTTGAACAATTGAAAAAAATGAAAATCGATCGAGTCGTGGAAATGAAGCAGGCAGCGGTAGAGCGCTATGAAAACAGGTAGCCATTGATTGTCAGAAAACAACTTGTCGGGAAGGGATGCATGAGTCGCTTCCCGATTATTTTCCTACGGAATGAGTGGTGAGACATGCTGAATCGAGTGTCCAGCGCATTGCGCAAAGATTATAAATCCCATAAATATTTATATGTAATGATAGCGCCCGTGCTATTATACTATGTCATTTTTCATTATGCCCCTATGTACGGCGCCATTATTGCGTTCAAGGACTTCCATGTAGCCAGAGGCATAGTGGAGAGCCCGTGGGTGGGCTTCAAGCACTTCGAGGACTTTTTTGGCAGCTACTATTTCTGGAGGCTGATCGAGAATACATTCGTGCTTAATCTGTATCAGCTTCTCTTCGTCTTTCCGGCGCCTATTCTGTTCGCGCTGCTGCTTAACGAGTTGATTGGCCCTTGGTTTAAGCGCATCGTACAGACAGTTACTTATTTGCCGCACTTTATTTCACTTATCGTGGTCGGCGGCATGATTACACAGTTCGTCTCTCGCGACGGGATGATTACCGACCTTCTAGTGTGGTTCGGCATGGAAAGAACGGCGCTGCTCGGTCACCCTGAATATTTCCGTTCCATCTATATTATATCGGACATCTGGCAGTCGGTCGGCTGGAGCTCCATCATTTATTTGGCGGCGATTAGCGGCGTTAATCCTGAACTTTATGAAGCGTCGCGGATGGACGGCGCAGGACGGATTAAGCAGATGTGGCATGTGACGCTGCCGGGCATTGCGCCCATAATCGTTATCTTATTGATTTTGAAAATAGGAAGCATGATGGATATCGGTTTCGAGAAAATTATTCTGCTATACAACCCCAATACCTATGTCACAGCCGACGTCATTAATACCTTCGTGTACCGCAGAGGTTTAACTTCTTCGCTGGAATTCAGCTACGCAACGGCAGTCGGATTGTTCCAAGCATCGATTAACTTTATACTGCTCATCTTCGCCAACTGGTTCAGCCGCAAGGCAAGCGAGACGAGCTTATGGTAAGAGAGGAGAACCGGTAATGACGATTCGGAAGAGTCCAGGGGAAGTTGCGTTCAATGTATGTAATGTTGTCTTGATGCTGTTCATGATTGTTATTACGATATACCCGTTCGTCTATGTATTGATGTCTTCGCTTAGTCATTCTACCCAGCTTCTGTCCCATACGGGACTGTTATTGAAGCCGATCGGTTTCACGACGGAAGCGTACAGCATGGTGTTCCGCAATCCCAATATCGCCTCAGGTTTCCAGAATACCTTCTTTATCGTAGCGGTCGGTACATTGGTCAACTTGGTAATCACTTGCCTGGGGGCGTACGTATTGTCGCGCAAAGGCGTGCCATGGACAAAGCCGATCATGCTGGCGATCGTCTTCACGATGTTTTTCTCGGGAGGACTGATCCCCACTTATTTGCTTGTCAATAACTGGCTCGGTCTTGGCGATAGTTTGGCCGCCCTAATTATTCCCGGCGCGATTTCCACCTGGAATTTAATTATATTGCGGACCTCCTTCGGAGGAATTCCGGAAAGCCTGATCGAATCGGCGAGAATCGACGGCGCCCAGGATTTCACGATTTTACTCAGAATCGTTATTCCATTGTCGATGCCGGTCATTGCCGTTATGATTTTATTCTATAGCGTCGGCCACTGGAACAGCTGGTTCGGCGCCATGATTTATTTGCGCGACCGATCACTGTTTCCCTTGCAGCTCATTTTGCGCGAAATTCTCATTCAGAACAGCACGCAGTTCATGGCATCCGACGCATCCGCCGCAGCCGCCGGCGATGTAGAAGCAATTGGGGAGAGCATCAAGTACGCGACGATTATGATCGCCACGCTGCCAATTTTGGTCGTGTATCCTTTTTTGCAGAAGTATTTCGTCAAAGGTGTTATGATAGGTTCTATTAAAGGCTAACGATAAGAAATAAATAGGTAGTAGGGAAACGAGGAGGCGCCAGATGACCAAGTGGAGAAGGAACAGCATCTTGTATGCGTGGCTGCGTTCTTATGCGTTGGTGCTTCTTATTCCTGTTGTTGTGATGGGCATCGTCAATGTTCAGACGAATAAAGTGATTGAGGATGAGATTAATCGCGCGAATGCATCGCTTTTGAAGCAGCTCCAGGAGGAGATTGACTCCCAGATCGAGCATGTGCAACGAATGCGGGAAGTGATAGCTTTTAATGCGAGGGTCCGCAAGCTGCTGTTCGCTCCGCAAGAGCTTGACGCCAATCTTCGGCTGGCTATGGTGCAAGCGTTCGCAGACTTCCGCACGTACAGCAATACGAATCGATTTATCGATAATTTTTATATTTATTTTCGCAATGGAAACTTCATTCTGACGGACCGCTCCTATTATGATTTGGACATGTATTATCAGCTTCATATGTCCGATACCGGTATGGATTATCGCAGATGGCTTGACTTTCTGGAGCAGCATCATCGAGGAACATTCGTGAATGGTCAGGATATCGGCATGGAGCGGGGGAATGGAGAGATTCTGCTGTCGCAATCGCTCCCGATTGAAAATACAGTCAGCAAATTAGCGACTTTAATCATTTATATGAATAAAGACCGGCTGCAAACCTCACTGCGGAACATTCGGTCATATAACGAAGGCGACGTTTTTATCTTAGATGGGGATCACCGCATATTGGCCTCTTCCGGCGAGGGGGTACCGGCGGTTCCTCCGAATTTCCCGTCGGATGAAGACTACGGGGTATTCCAAGACGAAGCGGGCGGGGAGGAGGTCAATGTCTCCTATATTCGATCTGGTCTGACGAATTGGACGTATGTGTACACACTGCCTACTGGCATCTATCAAGAGAAGGCTGAATATGTGCGTGATCTCAGCATTCTCATGGTTGTTATCGCGATTGTGCTAGGCGCAGCCACGGCAGTCTACACCGCACGGAAAAATTATCATCCCATCAGGCGGATCGTCAACACGCTTGCCGTCAAATCGAAGGTGAAGCCTGAAATTGCGGGCAATGAAATTCTTTATATCGGGGAGACGCTGGAGCAAACGCTTGATCAAAATGATGAAATGAATCGCATCATCGAGCAGCAGAATACCTATCTTCGATCAAACTTAATGGTTAGACTGCTGAAGGGTAGGCTGGAAGAGAACTTCCCGCTTAAAGAAGCGCTTGCTGAGTATCGACTGGATATGGGGCCGGGCTCATTCGCCGTGATGCTGTTCTATATCGAGGATTTCAGTGATTTATTCCGGGAAGAAGAGATGGATGCCGAGAGAAATCTGCGATTTGTCCATCTGATCATGTCTAATATTATGGAAGAGATTGCGGGGAAGCAGCACCGGGGATGGATGGTAGAGGTTGACGTCATGCTGGCTTGCGTCGTTAACTTCATGCCCGGTACAGAAGCGCAGCAAGCGAAATCGGTATTGTTCGGAATGCTGGAAGAAGCAAGAAGCATTATCGAACAGCGGTTCCATATCCTATTCACCTGCTCGCTGAGCGCGATTCATCCATCGATCAGATCACTTCCCGTCGCCTATCGTGAAACGCTTGAAGCGATGGAATACCGTATGCTAATGGACAGTGGGGCAACGATTGATTATGAGAGCATTCAAGAGCAAGGGACGGGCTATACGTACCCGTTAGAGATGGAGCAGCAATTAATTAATTACGTGAAATCAGGGAATTATAACAAAGCTAAGGCGATCATGGACGAAGTGATCGAATCGAACTTGAAGGAAGGCGCATTATCCGCCGATCTGGCCCAATGCTTTATGTTTGATATGATCAGCACAATGATGAAAGCCTCTATGGAGGCTGTATCCGGCCAGTCTGAGCTATATGAGGAAAACCGCAAAGCGGTGCAGGCCATTCTTCAGGAGCAGACGGTAGGCGATATGAGACAACGCATGGCATTGTTCCTGCAGGAAGTATGCCATCATGTCGATGCCCGCAAGAAGAGTCATAATGTGAGATTAATAGAGGAGCTGCTAGCCTATATCGAGGAGCATTATGCGGATCCTAATGTGTCTGTAGCAAGCTTGTCGGAGCGCTTCGGTGTTCATCCCTCTTATTTGTCGCGTTTCTTCAAGGAGCAGATGGGGGATAACTTATCGGATTACTTGAATCGCTATCGTATCATTCAGGCTAAGCGATTGCTGCTGGAAGGCGAAGCGGTAATCAAAAAGGTGAGCGAAGCAGTTGGCATATTCAGCATTAGCACGTTTATTCGCCTGTTCAAGAAATATGAAGGGGTAACCCCGGGGGTGTACCGGGAAATGCATCATACGGACAAAGATTAATTCGGACAGTAGACCGGCCTTTTTCTTTTGCTATAGACGCATATGTAGAAATGAACCCCCGAAAGGTAAAGATAACGAGTATTGCGCGGATACTGTGCGTATAGGGATAGAAAAAACCTCCTAAAAAGTAGAGTTGGCGGGATTGTATGAAAACCCGTTCATCACTACGATGTAGATGCAGGCTCGAGGATCCGGCATCGCCGACACTCTAAAGTGCAAGCGATTACATAGCCTTCCGCGAGGCCTGACTTCTGACATCTATTCTGGGGAGGATCGTTATGAAAAAATGTTTGACGTTTTTGTTGACCGCGGTTATGTTGTTGTCGCCCTTGTCATTTCAGGCGAAGTCTTCGACAGTCGCAGCCACTCCCGTTGTTACAGGGGGCGAGGAGAAACTGCACTATTATTTGATTCCAAGAAATTTTGCATCTTTCGGCTCGTGGACGTTAACGGGGGAGCATGTGACGGGGCGATCTACCGCAACCGTTCCGGGAGAGGCTGACGGAAGTGGAGGAGAGCCGGCGATAGCCATGGTCAACCTCCAATCCGCTGGCTCTTACAAGTTATGGGTACGTGATCGGGACTATGCGACGAATCAACCGGGTATCCGCACTTTTCATGTAGGCGTGGATGGAGTGCAATTAGATAAGACGTTCGGCATTCACGGCCAGGAAGGATTCCGCTGGACAGAGGCGGGCACATTCCATCTGGACGCTGGAATGCATGAGTTGGCTCTGTACGACACATCGGGGTATTATGCCCGAAGCGAAGGTTTCTTTCTGACCAAGGACCTCGATCTGATTCCACCGGAAGATCTCGCAGAGCTTAGGGAATTGGCGGAGCCTGAGGATCCATTCTCCTTTCTTCCAAGCGCCGAGTTCCCGCAATGGGCGACCGAAGACGTTGTGCCTGTCCATACGGATGCCATTGAAAATGAAAAGGTCAAAATTGTATTTCATCAGGGAATGGGTCAGCAAGGAAGCTTGGTGCAAAACGAAATCTTCATCAAAGAAAATGGCGAATGGACGCTTGTAAAAGCGAAAAGCGATGAGTTGGGTTTCTTAATGATGGCTGCTGTCGGCAGTGAATTAGCGGGACAACTGGGAGAGTTCGCTCAGTTCAGGCAGGAAGTGAGTGTGGGAGGGACGATGATTGGTACCGTGGTCAATGATTTTTTTGAAACCGGCTATCCCATCTGGTTTATCCCCAGCGGCTTCGAGAAAATAAGCGATCATCAAATTGATCTCAGTTTTGAAAACAGTGAAGCCGATCTGACGGTTTCATTCCAGTTCGACGAGCTGAGCTACGAGCCTAAAGTGACGCTTCATGCCGAATTCAAAACGGATGGAGCTTATTCCTTCATGTTCTATAATGGCAATGAGACTGCTTATGAAGCATATGATACGGTAACGGCTCCACTGTTGTATGTGAAGAAGGCAGTTCCGGAAGCTTCTACCGTTATACCGGAAGCCTATCTGTTAACGCCAATGGCAACCCTGCATTACACCGCAGGCAATGAACGGTATCAGGGTAGAGAAATGACCGCAGGCATTGTAATGGATCCGTCTTCCGTTCCACAGGACTTTGCTTATCCGGATACGTCAACCTTTGGATTAGTGCTTCGTGGTCCTGGTGGAGATGTCAGGCCGCAATTTACTGCGCCTATGTTCGGTACAGAGCATAGCTGACTGTTCATCTGGCGGATACGCGTTTTGACGTGCGGTTGAGTCCTTCTTATTGTGAGGGTGAGATTACAGTTGAGGTAGCTGTGAGCTCCTCCTCCGGCAGTCATTCTCTCAACGGAGAGATCGCATTCGCCAAAATGTTGGAGCAGCTTCTGGTTGCAATCAGGAAGAAATACCCATTCGGAATTGGTTCGATGCTGCATGTCAGCGAACGTTCCTGGAGTACGCCCGTACAAATCCTTGAGCCGGAACCTGGAAGCCGCTTCATAGGGGGAAACGGGGCTTGGCTCGCCACGGAGGACGGGACGCTTGCTGGAATCGGGTGTTGGACTTTGGCTGGGCATCGGTTGCTAAGCCGTGTTTCACTGTGGGATAAGGGGGGAGTTGCTCTACGATTTCTGATAGAAGGCGCGATAGAAGCGGCGAATCGGTAATGTAATATAACCTGCGAGCCTTACATGCTCGCAGGTTTGTCGGAACCAGCTGATAGTGGGAGCAGCATTCGGATGACTGTTCCTTCACCGAGCCAGCTGTTGATGGAGATGCCGTAGCCCTCGCCGTAATGGAGACGAATCCGATCATTTACATTTTTAATGCCAATATGTTGATTAGCGGCACGGTCCCTGGATTGGAGAACATCCTGCAGTTGTTCCAGACGCTCCTGCTCCATGCCGACACCGTTGTCCGAGACGATGATTTCGAAATGCTTCTCTCCCTTCAGCTTGGCTTGAATGATCAACTTGCCGCCGTTTACATGCGGTTCAAGACCATGGGTGAGCGCATTTTCAACCAAAGGTTGAATAATCATTTTCGGAATAACGATGCCTGTGAACGCCTCTGTGCCCAATTGTTCGAATTGAATTCTGCCTGAGAATCTCACTTGATGGATAGTAATGTAGGAAGCGACTATTCGCAGTTCTTCCTCCAGCGCAACCTCATTCGCCCCCTTAATGCTATAGCGGAGCATTCGACTCAAAGCCGCAGCCATTTCAAAAATCTCGTTGTTGCCCTTCACGATTGCAATCCCTTTAATGGCATCCAGTGTATTGCTGAGAAAATGCGGCTTAATCTGACTCTGAAGGAACGACATTTCTGCGCGCTGCCGCTCAATATCCGCTTGATAGAGTTCGCCTGTCGTCTCTAGCAGCTGCTGCGTCAGATCGTTGATCCGATTCAGCATCGTGTTGAATTGAGTGGAGATAACCTCAATCTCGGCGTAGCCCTCCAGCTCCACTTTCGTATGCAGCACATCCAGATTGCCGCTCTTCAACCGCTTCATGAAGGCAATCAGCTTCCCAAGCGGCTTCAGAATATTCATCATAAGCATAGAATACGGAATCGTAACGAGAAGAAGCGTTATCATAATCATGATGTAGCTTGTTCGCTTCAATCCTTCCAGCTCTTTAATGAGATTGCTGATGGGTACGGCGGATATGATGCTGCCGTTGATTTCCGGCAAGGCGAACGTTTGAATTCCATACGATTTCCCGCTAATCTTTTCAATGACAGCGCTTTCTCCGTAACCGGAATAGTGTCGCAATGACTCTTTGTTGAGATTCAGCTCCACTCCGTTCGGGTTGGCGTATACCAGTTCTTCTTCGTTCGTCAGGAGATAGAAGCTGGTGCCGGATAATCTCGGGAACTTCTCAATTTCCCGATGGATGGACTTGGTGTCCAGAACGACCGCAATAAAGCCAGCTTTCTCACCATAGCGTTGCGTGTCACGAGCGGCGAACAGATTCATGCCGAACAGGAATGTGTCGCGAACGACAACAGGATTCGCTTTATAGAAGCCGCCATAATGAACCTGGCCTCCCCCCTCGATCAGCTTGTCCATCATATTTTGGGCAAGGCCGACGCTGCCTTGCAAGGAAGCATGTTTGCCGGCATCATTAATAATGATGATATCGACAATGTCGGGATTCGTGCTCTTTATGACGCTCATCAAGCTTTGCACCTTTTTCGACAACTCGTATATGCGAAGACTATCCTTCTCCAGTAGGAAATCTTGAACCGTCGTATCATAACCCAGGTTGATCATAATGCTCGACACACTGGCGTAATTGTCGGAGACTCGCTGCTTCAGATTGGATACTAACTCCATATTGTACTGGGTGTTCTGGTTAACAATTACCTCGCTGGATTGGAGATAAGCCATCAAGCTGATCAGTGGAATAATGGCAAGGATGACGGCACCGATTGCCAGCACCTGTGTTCGGATGGACAGCTTCTTGAACGCCCTCATTGCGATTCCCTGTACTGGGTAGGTGTCATGCCGTTCAACCTTTTGAAGATGCGCGTGAAGTAGAAATAATCGTTGAATCCACATTTTTCGCCGATCTGGCTAATGGTCATGTCCGTCTCGCGGAGCAGCTTGCACGCATATTGAATGCGTAGACGGGAGAGATATTCTACGAAGTTTTCTCCGACTTCCTTCTTGAACAATTGGGACAAATAAGTAGGGCTCAGATAAAACCTTTCCGACAGGCTTTGTATCGATATTTCCTGATTAAAATGATTGTGGATATACCGCAACATTTCTTTGATGCGGTTATGCGATACATGGGCAATACGGGAGGACAGCTCGTCAGAAAAATAGTTGAGCGTATGCTTCACAAGGTAATCGATCATATCGTCGGAGCAACCGTAATCGTAGAACAACTGGTCATATCCTTCAAGAAAGCGGCTTTGCGTCTGCACACCTTCTCTAGTGAACAGATACATGACGGTGTTAAATATCAAGTAGGCATCTTTTATCGTTAGCGTGTAACGATGAAACAAAGACCGACAGGAATCCATGACCGACATGAATTGAACACGGTCCTTCTGTGCGAGCGCGCCGGTCAGCTCCGTCAAAATGGATTCGATCGGAGATGCTGAAGCTGAAGCGGGACGATATATGCCCCCCTTGCCCGTCGAGAACATGCCATATGCTGCGATGGAAGCCGCTTCGAGCGCCCCCTCCAGCTCGGAGGGGCAGGCGGAGGATGTACCGACGCCGACACTGTATTCCAACGTGTTGTCGCTATTACCAAGCGAGTGCAGCAAGCTCTCGACCTGGCTGCTATAGACAAGACAGCCAATCCGTCTCTTGTTCATGCGGAAGAAGATATGCGGAATATTCAACGATGTAGGTGAATAGCCATGCAGGATAATCGGTGTGACGGGAAGACCATCGCGCATCGGCATCCCTGCAGCAGCCAGCTCGTCTGCCATAAGCTTCTCGTTCCCGGAGCATAAGATGTCGTAGAGTTCCTGGAAGCCGCTGCTTGATCCAGGCTGGGAGCGGTTCTTCAATGTCTGTGAAAGCTTGCTCAGCAGCGCCTCAATCTCTTCAATCTCGAACGGCTTCAAACAGTAGCCGAAAGTCCCATAGTTAAGCGCTTTCTGGGCGTATGCGAATTCTGCATGTCCGCTTAACACGGCAAAGTAAGTATGAGGCGACAGGTCCTTGCCCTTCTTGATCAGCTCCAATCCGTTAAAGAGCGGCATCTTAATATCGGTTAACACGAAATCTGGGCGCAACGTCTCAATCAGTCGTAAGCCTTCCTGTCCGTTCTCTGCCTCGCCCACGACCCGAAATCCATACTTCTCCCATCGCACACCAGCTTTGATGCCTTCCACTATCCATCGTTCATCGTCTACGATGACCGCTTTGTACACAGCAATGCCCCCTTTACAGCAATCGTATCGATCGTCAACTTAGATTCGTATAGAAAATAATATGATAAATATGTACAAATTCATGATACATCGCTTTAAGAAAGCACTTTCATCATAGATTCAGAATAATAACGGATTTATCTATCCTGAATAATTCCAGAGATTCATTATAATACGTTTGAATACTTGGAGGGAAGGGCAAGAAATGGTTCCTGTGGTGTGAAGATAGCGAGTGATTGAAAGTATTCAAATCCAATTATGTATAATTTCAAGGAATGTATGTCGGACTGTAGGAATGAAAGAAAATGAAAGCACTTTCATAAAAAAGTCCACATACAAGGCGGGCAACGTCCATACTCTACGGCGGGCATCCCTTCTATACTTAATAACAACGAACGGTGTAGCCCGTAACAACGAACAAAAAGCTAAAGCAAGGAGTGACTTCAGATGCGTAACGAGGCAAGCGTTCGAGCGCCAAAGAAAAAGAAGATGCTATGGAAGACGATGTTGCAATACAAATATTTTTACCTGATGGTGTTCCCCGTTCTAGTCTGGTATGCACTGTTCAGCTACGCGCCGATGTACGGCGTTACGCTTGCATTTAAGACATTCGACTACAGTGGAGGCATACTGGGAAGTCCTTGGGTCGGATTCGAACATTTTAAGACGATTTGGTCGGATGCGGATTTCCATACGGCTTTCAAAAATACGATGATCATTAGCTTGATGAAACTCGTTGTTCACTTTCCGATGCCAATCATCTTAGCCATTTTACTGAACGAGTTTTCAAGAAAGAGAGCTAGGCAGTTTTTCCAGACGGTGCTTACGTTTCCTCACTTTATTTCGTGGGTTGTGCTTGCGGGCATCATCTCCATTATTCTAAGCCGGGATGGCGTCGTGAATCAATTGATCATGCTGTTCGGCCAAGAAGCCATCTCTCCTCTTACAGACGCTTCGTCCTTCCGCCCAATTCTCTATATTACTCATGTGTGGAGAGAGATTGGCTGGGATTCCATTATTTATTTGGCAGCGCTTGCGGGCATTAACCCAGAGCTATACGAAGCTGCCGAGATGGACGGAGCGAACCGCTTCAAGAGACTGCTGCACATTGCGTGGCCCGGTATGAAGAGCACTGTGGCGATCTTACTGATTCTTCATGTAGGCCAATTACTTACGCAAGGCGCGAGCTTTGATCAGATCTTCAACTTGTACAGCTCGCCGGTCTATTCGGTATCCGACGTCATCGATACGTACATCTATCGAACATCTTTCCAGGTAGGCGGAGATTTCGGCTACATGACGGCTGCCGGATTGATCAAATCGGTCATTAGCCTCGCTCTGCTTGCATTGGCTAATACAATTGTGAAGCGAATGGGCGAAGAAGGACTATATTAATTGCGGCTTGGAGGCAACCGGATGAATCAATCTCATATCAGAAGAAAGCGAAGCTGGAGCTCATTTGACATCGCCGTCTGTATTCTGCTGACGCTTTTGTCGCTCATCACCTTTTTTCCATTCTACAATGTGCTTATCATTTCATTTGCCAAATTTGACGTAATCAGTCGATTCAATCTATACCTGCTGCCGCTTTCCTTTGATCTGTCGGCATACAAGGTGATCTTGTCAGACGCGAAGTTCTGGAGTTCGACTTTCAATACGGTGTTTGTAACCGTCTTCGGCGTTCTGTTCAGTATGACGATATCGGTAGCCGGAGCTTATGCTCTATCCAAGAAAGGCATGCCAGGCCGCAATGCGATGCTGACGCTTATTTTGTTTACGATGTTTTTCAACGGGGGCTTAATTCCGTTCTATCTCATTATTAAAGCGCTCGGACTTGTAAACAGCATCTACGTCATGATTATTCCGGCCGCCATGAATACGTTCTATCTCATTATTATGAAAAACTACTTCGGCACCCTGCCGGAAAGCTTGGAGGAATCCGCGAAGTTGGACGGAGCCAATGACCTGTATATTTTGTTTAAAATCGTGCTTCCGATATCTGCTCCGTTCATTGCGACATTTGGCTTGTTCTATGCAGTTGAGCGTTGGAATGAGTGGTGGTATGCACTAATCTTTATTAGCGATTCCACCAAAACACCACTGCAAATCTATTTGAGAGATACGCTCATTACGAATAACTCTCTTCTGAACACATTGGCACAACAGATGGCGAACGATAATTCCGGGAAGGTATATCCTCCTGCTCTTCAGATGGCCACCATCGTTATTACATGTGTCCCCATTCTGATGGTATATCCTTTCTTGCAGAAGCATTTCTCGAAAGGGATCATGGTCGGTTCCATTAAAGGATAAGGAAAATGAATATAGAGGCTTGTCCTGTCCTAATTCAAGCGTCACAATGACAAAAGGGAGGATTCAACAATGAAAAGATTAAAAAAATCAGGCCTGATTTTGACTTGCTTGCTTCTTATGGTCAGTATGCTTGCGGCTTGCAGCGGCAACGGCAACAAAAACAGCAACGAGAAGGGGCCAGCCGAGAGCAGTAAGCCTGAGGCAACCAATTCCGGAACAGCCGGTGAGGACAATCCGTACAAGGAACCAATGGAGATTTCGATCGCATTTTGGGACATTGAAGGGGAGCTCGCGAAGGTTGAGAAAGATCCTATCGTTCAGGAAATCTTGAATAAATTCAATATTACAATCAAGCCTGTCAATACGACATGGGACGACTATGGTCAGAAGATTCAGATGTGGGCCGCGTCGGGACAGCTTCCCGATGTATTCGCAATAGATGCCATGGGGACTCAGTATCAACGCAAGTGGATTGATCAAGGCGTCGTTGCCCCGCTGCCGGATCTGGCAAAATACCCGAATCTGGCGGAATACTTCAAGGCGCCTGATATTGAAGGTCTAGCTGTCGATGGCAAGCATTATACGATTCCAAGAAGGATGTTCCCGAGTGTGGACTGGAGTGCGCTTGACCGCGTCGTCATGTATCGCTGGGATCTGGCTCAGGCGGCTGGCATTACGAAGGAGCCTGACACCTGGGAAGAATTCAAAGCAATGCTGGACGCAATCGTGAAGGCCGATCCTGAAGGCAAAAATATAACGGGTGTGACGGCAGCGCAGGTGAAAATGATAGGCGGATTGTTCTGGCTTTACGGCAATCCTGTCGCAACAAGTGACGGTAGCGGTGCGGACTTCAAATGGATTAAAGAAGATGGACAATTCATTCCGGCCGTATTCTCTCAACATGCGCTTCCTGCTGTTCAAAACATGAAGGACATGTATGATAAGAAGCTGATTGACCCGGATATTGCGCTAACAAGTCCCGACATCGCATACGATAAGTTCGCGTCGGGTAAAGCGGCGGCGATGCTGGGAGGCGGCGGATTCATTAACATGGATCAGAACGTCTATGCCAAACGCTGGGCGAACAGCTACCCGGAAAAAGATGTTTTGGAAAGTATAAAAGTGCTGAAGCCGCTGAAGGGGCCGGATGGACAACGTCATCACGCAATCTTCAAAACGTATTGGTCGGAAAGTTATTTCAGTGGAAAGATCGACTCAAAAAAGCTTGATCGCATTCTTGCGCTATACGATTATGTCCTGTCTCCGGAAGGGAAGGCGTTAATTACGTATGGTAAGGAAGGAGTCGACTACAAAGTGGAAGGCGACCAAAAGGTGATGCTGGACAAGACCCCGCACGCGCAGAAGTACCCGGCTACCGCATTCCTGAAAAACCTGGTAGCATATGAAACAGCTGATGCTTACAATATGAGCAATCCGCAAATTAGTCATGAAGGCATTAGACAAGAAGCGGTAAACTATATCGACTGGATTTTAAACAACACGAAAGTGCCTGATTACGATATTCGTTTGACCTATATGTCTACGCCGACCAAAGATAAATTTACTATTTTTGATCACGATGACTTGTTGAATGTGATGTTGTCGAAGGAATCGGCAGAGCAAGCCTGGCAGAAGGTAGTAGACGGTTATAAGGCTAAGGGGCTTGATAAGATGATCGAAGAAGTCAACATGAAAGCGAATGAGCTCGGTATCGAATAAAGCAAAGAATGAGAAAAACAGCAAGTGTCGGGAACTCCCTGCATTTGCTGTTTTTTTAACTGTTGTAATGGAGTAGACTGTTAAACAAGGTTTATATTATAGTGAATACAATTTGAAAGGAGAGTGCAATATGGAGGTTTTTACAGAGTACTTGGCTACGCTTGAGCAACCTCTGCAACGGGTACGTGTGGAAGAGGTTCTGGCTTGGGTAGCTAGTAAATTCCCGAATCTGGAGCCGAAAGTGGCATGGAATCAACCTATGTTTATCGATCACGGCACATTTATCATTGGCTTTAGTGCGGCTAAGCAACATATGGCGATTGCACCTGAAATTGCAGGAATCAACCGTTTCTCGGATGAAATTGTGAAGGCCGGCTACGATCACACCAAGCAGCTGGTTCGTATCAAGTGGGAGCAAGCGGTTGATTACTCGTTACTCGAGGACATGATCGCGTTCAATATGATGGACAAGGCAGACTGTTCAACTTTTTGGAGAAAATAAATCGGGATCGCACGATGATGAGATAGATGATTAGACGAGCTAACTGGACAAATTTGGTTGTTGAAATGCGAAGAAGAAATGTGCTATTATGGTCTTCCGCCACAGAGGCGGGGAAATGAAGCGGATCATCACAAAAAACTTTTTTTAAAAAAGATGTTGCTTTTTGAAAGTGGATTGTGATAAGATACTTCTTGTCGCCAAAACGACAGCGAAAAACAATAAACGTTGTTCCTTGAAAACTGAATGATGAGCGATATGTCAAATATGAAGACTTTCACATTGGCTTAGCCAAGAACGAAAGCTTCAAGCTAGTAACGAAATGAGCAAGTCAAACGAACTTCTTTTATGGAGAGTTTGATCCTGGCTCAGGACGAACGCTGGCGGCGTGCCTAATACATGCAAGTCGAGCGGACTTGAAGGAGTGCTTGCATTCCTGAAGGTTAGCGGCGGACGGGTGAGTAACACGTAGGTAACCTGCCCCTAAGATCGGGATAACATTCGGAAACGGATGCTAATACCGGATAATCGATTCCTTC
>NZ_JBHTJZ010000066.1:0-58273 GCF_042675905.1 Paenibacillus chungangensis
ACTTGCATGTATTAGGCACGCCGCCAGCGTTCGTCCTGAGCCAGGATCAAACTCTCCATAAAAGAAGTTTGACTTGCTCATTACTTATATTGCTTTTCCATTAATCCGTTTGGATTAACAGGGCAGTTTCGCTCGTTGTTCAGTTTTCAAGGAACAATCTCTTTCCTCTTGCGTATCGCCAATGTCTCAGCGGCGACTTTTATAATATATCACAGGTACCTAGAACATTGCAAGTCTTTTTTTGAAATTATTTAATACCACGTTACTTAATTGGGTTTTATGCTTCTTTCTTATTATTTATCATTTTAACTGTAACGATATAAACTGCAATTCAAACATTTTTCTCCATTATAACAACAAAAACGCCCAAGTCATTCTACTTGAACGTTTCAAGTAGATTCACTAAGGCGTCTACACTATCTCATCACTTCTTTAATATGGAGTTGTCGTTCCGTAATTAGATTGACAATTTGTCCGTTTATGGATACCCAAGGTCTTGTGGGATGATTGATATCCGAGAAGACAATCTCCCCAATACGATCATCGCTGAGCCGAACAACCGTCCCATTATGAAATTGTGTGATTCGTTCAATGAATGTCCTGACATAGTAAGGATCGAGCTTCCCGAATGCTTCTCGTTGCACCTGTTCCAGTACAAGATATGGCGATTCAGCCCTGCGATAAGCCCGATTCAACGTCATGGCATGGAAAATGTCTGCTATGCTTACAATTTTAGCATAGGTATGTATTTTCGATGCGTCAATACCTAATGGGTATCCTGAACCATCAATCTTCTCGTGATGCTGAAGAGCAGCAAGCTTTACGCCCTCATTCAGAGCAGCTACGTTCTTAAGCAATTGATAGCCATGAACCGTATGCCGCTTCATCTCTTCCAATTCCACTTCCGTCAAGTTGCTTGGCTTGTTGAGGATGGAACGGTCAATTCGCACGTTGCCAATATCTTTCATCAGTCCTGCCAGAGCGACTTGCATCCAATCCTTCTGTGGCAAGCCGACCCATTGGGCAATCAGATAGGAAGTTAATGACGAAGCGACGCTATTGTGCAGCAGATAGTCCCGTTCCTGAAATGTGCCTGGGTTGAATGTCAATACATTATACGACTTGATATGCTGCAGCAATTTGTCCATTTGTGACCGAATGTCCATGACAGGAAGGCCTTGTCCCGTCACATATGTATTGAACACCTTTCGCAGCACTTCTACCATTGCCATATACTCTTGATGGAGCGGTGAAGGAGCCGCCATATTGACGGCTCCTTCGGCCGCTTCTTCTGCCTGCATCTCGCTGAAGCTGCTTTCTACTGTCACGGAAGTCACAAGGAAGGCTTGCAAGATATCTAGATCTCTGGCTGTTATAACCTTACCTTTGCGAAATAGAACGCCGCCAAGAGGAGTGAGGACATCCTCCCCAATCTTGTCACCCAGCTTTAATTGCGCAACCATGACCGTACTCACAGGCGTCCTCTCCCTTATGCTTGAATGTCAATGTCGAGTTGTATAGCCTTTATTAATTATCTGTAGACACGTCCGTTTCTTCATCCTCAACCTCATCAGATTCGACTTCCACTTCTTCACTTCTCGCTACACGAGTAACGGTGGCGACTGTATCGTCATCTCTGGTATGAATAAGTCTTACGCCCTGCGTATTTCTTCCCATGGAAGAGATGCCCTCCATACTCGTGCGAATGAGCGTGCCCAGGGCAGTCATAATCATGAGATCTTCGTCTTGTTCTACAACTTTCAGAGCGACAATAGGACCGTTCTTATCTGTCACATTTAACGTTTTGATCCCTTTTCCTCCGCGATTTTGTATACGATATTCATGCTCTGGCGTCCGTTTGCCATAGCCGTTGGCCGTAACAATAAGCACGTCTTTCCCGGACTCCACGATATCCATATCAATGACCGAGTCGCCTTTATCAAGTCCGATTCCCTTCACGCCAGTAGCTGAACGCCCCATCGACCTGACATCGTCTTCCGAGAAGCGGATCGACATCCCCAGTGCTGTCCCCATAATGATCTCTTGATTGCCGTCAGTAAGTCGGACACCAATCAGATCATCATCTTCACGAAGCGAGATCGCGATCAATCCCACCTTACGAATATTGGCATAGTCGTCAAGCGGCGTCTTCTTCACAATCCCATGCTGTGTAGCGAAGAAGAGGTACTGGTCAGACCCGAAGCCTTCAACCGGTATTACCGCATTAATCATCTCGCCTTGCTCGATCTGTATCAGATTGATAATCGGCGTACCTCGAGCAGTTCGGCTAAGATCCGGTATCTCGTAAGCCTTGAGCTTATACACCTTGCCCTTGTTCGTGAAGAACAGCAAGAAGTGATGGGAGTTGGTCACGAACAAGTGCTCAACGAAGTCATTCTCCTTCGTATCCATCCCCACTACACCACGGCCGCCGCGCTTCTGACTGCGGTAAGTAGTAACAGGCAGACGCTTAATATAGCCGGAATGCGTAATCGATATGATAACATCTTCTCTTGGAATCAAGTCCTCATCGAGAATTTCCTCATCGCTTGCTGTAATTTCTGTACGCCGCTCGTCTCCGAACCGTTCTTTAATGTCTGTAAGCTCTTCACTAATAATCTCCAGCACCAGAGCTTCATCGGCCAGAATCGCCTTATATTCAGCAATCTTCTTCAAGAGCTCTGCATATTCGGCTTCAATCTTGTCTCGCTCAAGTCCAGTCAGACGCTGCAAGCGCATATCCAGAATCGCTTGTGCTTGCTCCATGCTAAGCGAGAATCGGGTAATCAAGCCTTCGCGCGCCTCGTCGGTGGTCCGGGAGGAACGGATAAGTGCAATGACTTCATCCAAATGATCAAGAGCAATCCGCAAGCCTTCCAGAATATGAGCTCGTGCTTCGGCCTTCTTAAGCTCGAATTCGGTGCGACGTCTGATCACCTCAATCTGATGCTGCAAGTAATGATACAGCATATCGCGCAAGTTCAGTGTCTTCGGCTCACCGTTGACCAGTGCCAGCATATTAATGCCGAAGTTGGTCTGCAGTTGTGTCTGCTTATATAGATTGTTAAGCACAACGCTAGGATTGACATCTCTGCGTAGTTCAATAACAACGCGCATACCGTTGCGGTCGGACTCATCACGGAGATCCGTAATACCATCTATCTTCTTCTCACGCACCAGTTCCGCGATCTTCTCCACGAGTCTGGCCTTAATGACTTGATAAGGCAGCTCATGTACAATGATTCTTGCCTTCCCGCCGTCTTCCTCAATCATGGCCTTCGCTCTCATCGTGACGGAGCCGCGCCCTGTCAAGTACGCTTGGCGTATACCCGACAGCCCCATGACATATGCGGCCGTTGGGAAGTCAGGACCCTTCACATACTCCATCAATTCGATTGGCGTAAGCTCCGGATTGCGAATAAGCGCCAATGCGCCATCGATGACTTCGTTCAGATTGTGAGGTGGAATGTTCGTGGCCATACCTACTGCTATTCCCGTTACGCCGTTGACCAGCAAGTTGGGAAAGCGCGCAGGAAGCACAACCGGCTCGTGCTCTTCGCCGTCATAGTTGGGGGCGAAGTCGATCGTTTCCTTGTTGATGTCCCGCAGCAATTCCATAGCAATCTTCGAAAGACGCGCTTCCGTATAACGCATGGCTGCAGCCATATCACCGTCAATGGAACCGAAGTTGCCATGGCCATCCACCAGCATATATCGCATAGAGAAATCCTGTGCCATCCGCACCATGGATTCGTATACGGCGGAATCGCCGTGCGGATGATACTTGCCGATCACTTCTCCTACAATTCTTGCGGACTTCTTGTAAGGCTTGTCCGGGGACATCCCAAGCTCAGACATCGCATACAGAATACGGCGATGTACAGGCTTAAGCCCGTCCCTTACATCTGGCAAAGCACGGCTTACAATGATACTCATTGCATAATCCATGAATGAATCGCGCATCTCCGTGCCTATATCACGATCCTTAATCGACATACGTTGTTCTTCTGCCATGCTTAACCTCCCTGACGTCCTCTTAGAATGAACGCCTTCGTAACCAATTCCATTATATTACTTTCACATTCAGAGCCTTATTAAACCTGTTTAACCTCTGAAAGCTCCATCCACTAAAAAATAGGCCCTCTATCCAATCCCCATATCACAATAAGAGACATAAATTAAACAGACCCAACATTTATTATATCATTCATTCCAAAGTATGTCTTGTACCTGAGCGTTTACAGACGGATATTTTCATATGATCGAAAAGGAAAGGAGAGCATCGATTGGCAATTCAGCGTGTAAGGAGCAAGTGGTCAAAGACGAAGACGCTTATGAAGGCCTATGACCTTCGAGCCTACATCCCTCTGACGAAAAGATACAACCGCGAATCTCTTCGTTCCATGATGGAACAGTTCGATATGGTGTACATTAAACCGGACAGTGGAACGTATGGAAAGGGGGTCATCCGCCTTGAGAAAGCGGCTGAGCCAGAGTCCGGTTACCGCTATCAGATAAAGAAGGTGAATCGTCATGTGGCCTCACTCGATGAGGTATACCGGGCTTTGCAGAGCTATACGTCAACTAAAGGCTACTTGATTCAACGAGGCGTGTATTTGCTCAAGCACACTGGAAGGCGGTTCGATATTCGCGTAATGGTGCAGCGCAATTTGAAAAACCAGTGGGAAACGACCGGGATCATTGGCCGATTAGCGCATCCGGAGCGGATCGTCACGAATTACCACAGCGGCGGAACGATCAAAACGTTCGAGAAGCTCATGGCCAAGCATTGCAACTCAGCGGAAATTGCCGCTTACAAGCGCCGATTGGAGAACCTAGGCGTATCGATTGGCAAGCAACTGGCAACGGATTATCCCGGTTTAAAAGAGCTAGGCGTGGATGTGGCGATTGATACGAAGCTGCATCCATGGGTACTGGAGGTGAATACGAAGCCGCATCCCTACGTTTTCAGCTGGATGTCCGATAAACGGGTATATGATCGGGTGCGTCGCTATTCTCTCGCCTACGGAGGAATGAAAAAAAAGTAAACATGATCCCGGCACGCAAAAAGCCATTCCTTCTCAAAGAGGAATGGCTTTTTGCCTGTTAAATGTCCAGATTTTTGACGTATCTGGCATGCTCTTGTATAAAGTCGCGTCGTGGCTCCACATGGTCGCCCATCAGTGTATCAAACATCTTGTCGGCTTCCATGGCGTTCTCAATCGTAACCTGAAGCATGGTACGACTCTCAGGATCCATCGTCGTCTCCCATAGCTGGTTCGCATCCATCTCTCCAAGACCTTTGTAACGCTGTATGTTAACTTTCGCCCCTTCGCCGAATTCGGCGATAATGTTGTCCCGCTCTCTCTCCGTAAGCGCATAACGAACAACCTTGTTGCGCTCCACTTTGAACAGAGGCGGCTGAGCAATGTAGATGAAGCCGGCATCCACGATTTGACGCATATACCGGTAGAAGAAGGTGAGCAGCAATGTACGGATATGCGCTCCGTCGACGTCGGCATCCGTCATTATAATTATTTTGTGATAACGCGCTTTGGAGATGTCGAAATCATCGCTGATACCTGTTCCCAGAGCGGTAATGATGGCTCTAATCTCGGCGTTGCTCAGAATGCGATCCAGCCGTGCCTTCTCAACGTTCAGAATTTTCCCGCGCAGCGGAAGAATCGCTTGGAAGTGGCGATCGCGGCCTTGCTTGGCCGATCCACCGGCAGAGTCGCCTTCGACAATGTACAATTCGCTGATCGAGGCATCCTTCGATGAGCAATCAGCCAGCTTGCCAGGCAATGAGCCGACATCCAGTGCGCTCTTGCGGCGTGTCATCTCACGCGCTTTCCGCGCCGCTTCGCGTGCGCGCGCCGCCTGAAGGCTCTTCTCTATTATTTTTCTCGATACGGAGGGATTCTCCTCCAGGAATTCCTGAAGCTTCTCCGCGAACAAGGATTCTACAATGCCGCGCACTTCGCTGTTGCCAAGCTTGGTCTTTGTCTGGCCCTCAAACTGCGGCTCCGGAATTTTCACAGAGATGATCGCTGTCAAGCCTTCGCGCACATCATCGCCGGAGAAGTTGGAATCGTTATCCTTGATCAGATTCTTCTTGCGCCCGTACTCGTTAATAATTCGGGTTAGCGCGCTCTTGAAGCCCGATTCGTGCGTTCCGCCCTCATGCGTATTAATGTTGTTGGCGAAGGAGTAAATATTCTCCGCGTAGCTATCATTGTACTGCAGCGCAACTTCCACCTGAATATGGTCTTTGGAGCCTTCTACATAAATCGGATCCGCATGCAGCACTTCACGATTGCGGCTCAGAAAGTTGACGAACTCGATTATGCCGCCATCATACTTAAAGGAGTTGGATACGTCAGTCCTCTCGTCCGTTAGCACGAGCTCAATGCCTTTATTCAGGAAGGCAAGCTCTCTTATTCTGGATTGCAGCGTATCATAATCGTACATCGTTGTTTCAGTGAAGATGGTTCGATCAGGCGTGAAGGTTACTTTCGTGCCTGTCTTGTCCGAATCGCCGACAACTTTTATATCATACTGCGGGACACCTTTACGATATTCCTGTTGATAGATCTTACCCTCTCGCTCCACCTGTACCACAACATGCTCCGACAAGGCATTCACGACAGAGACGCCGACGCCGTGCAGACCGCCTGATACTTTATAGCCTTCGCCGCCGAACTTGCCTCCGGCATGGAGAACCGTCATAACGACCTCCAGCGTCGACTTCTGAAGCTTGGTGTTCATGCCTACGGGAATACCTCGTCCGTTGTCAATAACGGTAATGCTGTTATCTTCATGAACAATCACTTCGATTTTTGTACAATAGCCTGCCAACGCTTCGTCGATACTATTGTCAACGACTTCCCATACGAGGTGGTGCAGGCCTTTCACGCTCGTAGAGCCGATGTACATGCCGGGACGCTTGCGTACTGCTTCCAACCCTTCCAGAACCTGTATCTGGCTCTCATCATACGTATGTTGTTCCAACGACATACAAGTTCACTGCTCCTCTCAACTACTCTTAGCGCATTTAACCGTTATCTATAAATAGATGAGCTCTCTTCTTCAACGTCGAGGATGATATAGGCGAATAATACACCTTCTGCTTCGTAACGACAATCGACTTTGGTTCCTCTTCTCCTATCGTCTCAACATCCTTGCGTTCGCGCGCGCCGGCAACGAACTGCTTGGAAAGCTTGGATGATTGCTCAATGGAAATGTCGAATATCGCGATCAATTCAGCAGATCGAATAACTTTCTCCCCGCCTAGATGAATATACATCCTTCACTCACCTCTTTTAATTGCTTTGGGTCGTGACGCGGCCTTCCTTCACATGATAGATACCGGCATCATGGAGCTTGCTCATATTGACGCTCTCCAGGCCGGTCGTGGTTATAAAGGTCTGTACTTTGCTCTGAAAAGTCTCTATTAGTTGCGTCTGCCGGTTCTGGTCCAGCTCTGACAACACATCATCCAGCAGCAACAACGGATATTCACCGATCTCCTTGTGAATTAATTCAATCTCTGCCAGCTTCAGTGACAATGCCGTTGTGCGCTGCTGTCCCTGAGATCCGTATATTTGCGCTTCCTTCCCGTTAATAAAGAATGCCAAGTCGTCGCGATGGGGTCCTGCGAGCGTCATGCCACGTCGCAGTTCCTGATCCCTCACCTGTGATAACTTTATCATAAATTGCTCAAATAAGACAGCTTCATCTTGCTCCAGGTCAGTATCGAAGGATGGGTGATATTGTATGCTGAGCAGCTCCGAGCCATTTGTAATGCCTTGATGAATTTGATATGCATATCCTTGGAGTTTATGTATAAAGTGTTTCCTTTTTTTCATAATTTTAACACCAAGGTCTGCAAGCTGCATATTCCATACGTCCAACATATTGGCATCGACGCCGCCATGGCCAGACGCTTTCAGAAAGTTATTTCGCTGCTGAAGTACTTTTCCATATTGTTGGAGCGTATGCAAATAGCTGGGCTGTACTTGACCGATCTCCATGTCCAGAAATCTTCTTCTTACACCTGGTGTGCCTTTCACAATCTCCAGATCCTCGGGGGCGAACATAACTACATTGACTGAACCAATGAAATCACTGAGTTTTCGCTGTTCAAGACCGTTAAGCTTAGCACGTTTACCCTGGGATGAGAACATCAGCTCCAGTTTCATTGTTCCGTACCGCTTCTCCGCCTCACCTGCTATGCGAGCTGAATCCGATTCCCATCCGATTAACTCCTTGTCTTTGGAAGTGCGGTGCGATTTGGAGAGAGCTAGCACGAATATGGCTTCCAACAGGTTCGTCTTCCCTTGAGCGTTGGGGCCTAGGAACACGTTCACCATATGCGGGGTAGCCAGTTCAAGTTCGCGGTAGTTCCGATAATTATGCAATGAGATGTTTTTCAAAAACACTTATGCAACCTCCGGTTCCTGGCCTGTCTCACGAGCTGATGACGATAAACTCGCCGCATCCTTCCACTTTCACCTGATCGCCTGCATACAGCTTTCTCCCCCGTCTGTTATCAAGCTCACCATTAATGACGATTTCATTGTCCTGTAGAAAAAACTTCGCTTGACCTCCTGTTGAAATGCAATCCGCCAGCTTCAAAAATTGGCCAAGCGCAATATATTCCGTGTTGATCGCTATTTCTTTCATTATTCCGTCCCATCCTTCCCTCAGTCCATTACTTAAACTACTAGTCCGTTGTACGGTAAGGCAATATAACATAGGTGCTGTAATCATGGTCGGTCGGTCGAATGATAATGGGACGCATTGGTCCGGTAAATCCCATGACCAATTGTTCGCTGTCGATGACCTTTAGCACATCCAGCATATATTTGGAGTTAAAAGCAATGCGAAGCGGCTCACCGCTTAATCCCTTCGCTTCCAGTTGCTCTGTTACTCTCCCCAGCTCAGTAGAGCTGGAAGATACCTGAATCATGTCTTCATCCAAAGTGGACAATCTTACCACGTTCGTCTTCTCCTCGCGCGACATCAGGTAAGCGCGATCTATGGCATCCATGAATTCCTTCGTGTTCAGTGTAATCTCCGTAACATAAGACTGAGGAACAACCTTGGATGTATCTGGGAACATGCCATCCAGAATTCGAGTATAGAACAGAATGTTGTCAATTTTGAAAAGGACTTGGTTATCGGCAACTACGATATCCACCATCGTGTTCTGGTCGGGAATAAGTCTTGATAATTCATTGAGGGTCTTGGCGGCTATAACGACATTGTGAAAGGACATCGTTTCATCCGTATCTGTTTTCGTTTTGCGACTGGCCATGCGATGACGGTCTGTCGCGACGAAAGTTAATACGCCATCGTGAAGATTGCACAGCACACCTGTTAGTATTGGCGTTTGCTCGCTTGTTGAAGCAGCCAATATCGTTTGTCTGATCATGGATCTGATCAGGTCGCCTGGCAATTGCAACACATTGTTTTGTTCGATTGGAGGAAGTACAGGGAATTCTTCCGGATCCAGACCGACCATTTGGATTTCCGAGGGGCCGGAACGAATGATCGTCTGATAACTGTCGGATACTTCGATCATGACTTGCTCAGACGGAAGCTTCTTTACGATCTCCACAAAGAATTTTGCAGGAAGCACAACGCTTCCCGGCTTATCCACATGTGCAATAATCATATCTTTTTGTTCTACTTCGATAAAGCTTTGAATAGATATATCTGTATCACTTGCCGTTAACGTAACATGTTGGTGATTTACATCTATTTTAATTCCACCAAGTATGGGTATGGCCGGTCGAGAGGATACGGCTTTCGCAACTTGTTGAATCGCTTCGTTCAGTTCGTTTTTGTTTATCGTTAGTTTCATCGTTTCACCCGTTTCGACGTATTTTTGGAGCCTGCTTTTATAATGATATTTATTTAAAAATATAGTAGACGTAGTAGTAGGGGCCCTGAATATGTGGATAACCATCAAGAACAGGGATAAAGCAAGCCTATCCACATGTGCATATCCTGTGCATAGGCTTGCTTTGTTGTTCACATATGATTTTTTATTTTTTCCGTTAGGTTCTGTATCACTTTGTACAGCTCCTGATCCGCTTTTAGCTGCCGTGTAATCTTCTCGTGCGCATGAATGACTGTCGTATGGTCACGTCCTCCGAAAGCCTCGCCAATCTTCGGCAATGAGAAGTCGGTTAATTCCCTGGACAAGTACATCGCAATCTGTCTTGGGAATGCGATAGCTTTTGTCCGCTTTCTCGCTTTGAACTCCTCCATGCGCAGTCCGTAAAATTCCCCGACCTTGCTCTGAATGTCACCAATGGTAATCATTCTGGGCCGGCTAGATGGAATAATGTCTTTGAGCGCCTCTGCAGCCAGGTGCGAGGTGATATCGGCATTGATGAGCGAGGAGTAGGCGACGACGCGGATGAGCGCACCTTCCAGCTCTCGAATATTAGTATCGATTTGATTAGCAATATAATTCATTGCTTCATTCGGAATGTCCAGATTTTCCGCTTTCGCTTTCTTGCGTAATATAGCGATGCGCGTCTCTAGATCGGGAGGTTGAATGTCTGTAATCAATCCCCATTCGAAGCGCGAACGAAGCCTGTCTTCCAGAGTCGGAATTTCTTTAGGCGGTCGGTCGCTGGAGATGACAATTTGCTTGCGTTCTTCATGCAGCGCGTTGAAGGTATGGAAAAACTCTTCTTGTGTTTGTTCTTTTCCAGCGAGAAATTGAATATCATCGATCAGAAGAACATCAATGTTCCGATATTTGGTACGGAAGCTTTCCCCTTGGCTGTCACGTATGGCGTTAATGAACTCGTTAGTAAACTTCTCCGACGAGATGTAGAGCACTCTTGTATTGGGATTATGATCCATAATATAGTGCCCGATCGCATGCATTAGATGCGTCTTGCCCAGTCCTACGCCTCCGTAAAGGAACAATGGATTATAGGCCTTCGCCGGCGCTTCTGCAACGGCCAGCGAAGCGGCATGGGCAAACCGATTGTTCGCTCCTATGACAAACGTATCGAACGTATACTTGGGGTTCAGCATATGGGTATGCGGTTCGTCGTTCACGACAGGCTGCTGTACCGGCTTGGGCGGAAGAACAACGCTTTGGTCGGCTGTCTTGACTTCCTCGATGGAGAATCGGACATCCACTTGTCGGCCTAAAAATTCATATAGCGTCGATCGAATTAATTTGGTATAGCGTCCTTCCAGCCATTCCGCTGCAAATGCTGTCGGCGCCGTAATTTCAAGTACGGAATCATCATCTATGAAAGAAGCCTTTGTCGCTTTGAACCAAGTGTCAAAGCTCGGTTTGCTTAATTTCGTCTGGATGATTGACAATACTTGCTGCCATAAATCATAAGTATGGCTATCCACAGACTGTCACTCCTTATCTTCATCGCCATAATGGCGCTGATACGAAGAAAAATGTCGAAATGTATGGAAATTGTGTGATATCATCCACATGATGATGGAATTATGCACATCCGAGTTATAAATAGCCGTTAATGTTGTTCACAAAGTTATCCACAGGCTGTTGATAAAATTGTGAGCATAACGGCATAATCCACAATAAAAACATAATAATCATAGCAAACGATCCCTTATATTTCAATGAATTCCCGGATTTTATCCACATTGTCAATAGGTTGTGCATAGAAGTTATCTACAACACAAGATATTGTTTATAATCTGTTGGACTTTCGACAAAGTTCGTTTTTAATCCCGTCATTTTGTCCACATGTTATTAATTTATTCCTCACTTCGGATAGTTCATGAGTTATCCACATCGTTATGAGTTGACCTGATTCGATCGGTTAGGTTCTCGGCAGGATTCATCATTGACTTTTGGTAGTAAACGTGATTTAATTGAAAAAGCGATTTTTTTTGAGCTGGAATGTGCAGTCATCGGCCGCTGTGCCGGTTTACGACAGTTTACGTTTTTTGAAATAGGAGGTGCAGTTATAATGAGACCTACATTTAAACCTAATGTAAGAAAGCGTGCGAAAGTACATGGTTTCCGCAAGCGTATGAGTTCCAAGAACGGTCGCAAAGTTTTGGCAGCTCGTCGTCAAAAGGGCAGAAAAGTACTGAGCGCATAACGATCAAGACCACGTTTGTGGTCTTTTTTTTATCGTATAAAAGATGTTTTAATACGAATGTTCGACTCATAAAGGGATAGAACCACCTCATAACACGGTCGTTGATACTGAAATGACCTCAATAGAGGTTTTTTCTCATTTTTTGTAGGATTTATGTGCCAATCAATTGGGAATACTTATGAGATCATAAAGGAATGGTGAGTAGCTGACGTGCGTAGATCATTGCGCCTTCGCAATCGCGAGGATTTTAGCCGTATATACCGGCGGGGCAAGTCGTTCGCCAACAGTCAATTCGTAGTGTACTGGTCTCGGCATCAGGGAGCAGATCCTTTTCGGCTCGGAGTATCTGCCAGTAAGAAGATCGGGAATGCTGTCGTCCGCAACCGTATGCGAAGAATGGTCAAGGAAATTGTGCGGCATCAGGAAGATAAGATTGTCCCAGGGACAGACTTCATATTAATCGTAAGGAATCCTGCCGTGGAGATGAATGCCAGCCAGATGGAGAAGAGCATTCTTCATGTATTGAGGAAAGCGGGCCTTATGAAGATGGACAAGCAAACGGGACGTACCGCAAAAGGGAACGAATGAGCTACGGGGCTTGTTTATTTGTGATATAAAATATGGTATAGTCTTTCTTGGAATAGAATGCGATTAGCTCTTTAGAGAGGAGATTTCATGTTGTCTCGTAATTCAAAGAAAAAATGGCTCCTAGTGATCGGACTAATCATGATGATGGGGCTATTGGCCGGTTGCGTACCGACTGACCATACGATGGAAACTAGCGACCTGCTACAGGGAAATTTCTGGGAGAAAAATGTCGTTTATTACTTCGCCATCACGCTGGATTCATTTGCTGGCTGGTTTAACGGCTCTTATGTGCTTGCGATATTGTTCTTGACGATTATTGTCCGAACTTTGATCCTGCCGCTTACCTTGAAGCAATACCGCAGCTCGAAGGCGATGCAAAAGCTGCAGCCAGAGATTACGGAGATCCGCAAGAAGCATAAGGATAATCCTCAAAAGATGCAAGAGGAAATGATGAAGCTTTACCAGAAGCATCAAGTCAATCCCATGGCGGGATGTCTGCCATTGCTCGTTCAGATGCCGGTTTTCATCGCGCTGTATAATGCGATCTATTGGAATAAAGATATTCGTACCGATGACATATTTGGATTTGTGCTCGGAGAGCCGAGTCCGTGGTACTTCCTGCCTGTGCTGGCGGCCGCCACGACCTTCATACAGTCCAAAATGATGCAAAAATCACAAACTCAGGCCATGCCTGGGATGTCTATTATTTTGACGATTTTCCCTGTGTTGATCTTCGTCATGTCGATGTCGTTCCCTGCGGCCCTGCCTTTGTACTGGGTGTTCAGCAACATTTACACAATTGTTCAAAACTATTTCCTGTATGTACGTTCATCTGACAAGGGTAAGAAGGAGGTCCTTGCAAAATGAAGAAAATCGTCGCATCAGGCAAAACGATAGAAGAAGCTGTATATAGTGGGATTACACAATGGCAAGTACCGAGGGATCGAGTTCACGTCGTCATACTGGAGCAGCCGTCTCGAGGCTTATTCGGCCTGATCGGCGTGAAGGAAGCGAAGGTAGAACTGGAGCTTATCCCCGATCCGTGCGAAGAAGCGGAGAATTTCCTTATGGAAGTGGCTAGCGCAATGGGTCTTCGGGTGAGCGTAAATCGCAAAGAAACGAAAGAAGGCTTGTATTTGTCCGTCTCGGGTGGTGGAGACCTCGGCATGATTATCGGCCGCCGCGGACAGACGCTGGACGCTTTGCAATACCTGGTCAACATTGTGGCAAACCGTTATTCTGACAGTCATATTCGAATCGTTATTGATGCAGAGGATTTTCGCCAGCGCAGGCGTAAGACGCTCGAGGAGCTGTCAGAACGACTCGCTGGGCGCGTCATCCGGACAAGGAAAGAAGTTGTGCTGGAGCCGATGTCGTCGCATGAACGCAAGGTTATTCATTCACAGCTCCAGAATCACCCCAAAGTGAAAACGATGAGCAAAGGTGATGAGCCGAACAGAAGGATCGTTATCTCGCTTCGATCATAATCTAAAGAATTAGAGTATACACAGCAATGGCTCTTTCGCGGTCATTGCTGTTTTTCCATTCGAGAGGTGTTGAAGGAATTGGAACACGATACAATTGCAGCGATAGCTACAGCAATCGGGGAGGGTGGCATCGCGATTATCCGAGTAAGCGGGCCGCATGCCATCAGTGGTGTGGACAGCATCTTCCGCGCGAGGAAGCGCTTGATTGAGGCTGATTCCCATACGGTTCATTATGGTCATATTGTAGATCTGGCAACAAATGAGACAGTGGAAGAGGTTATCGTCACTCTTATGAGGGGTCCCCGTTCATTCACAGCTGAGGATGTTGTGGAGATTAATGCCCACGGTGGTGTCATCGCTGTGAAGAAGGTGCTTGATCAGGTGCTTCAGTTGAACGATGTAAGAGCCGCTGAACCTGGCGAATTCACGAAGCGGGCATTCTTGAACGGTCGCATCGACCTGATGCAGGCGGAAGCGGTTATCGACTTGATTCGTTCCAAGTCAGATCGAGCATTCACTGTGGCACGTAAGCAGGCGGAAGGAACACTGTCGAACCAGATTAAAGCATTGCGTCAGACAGTAATTGAACTGCTTGCCCATATCGAGGTTAATATAGACTATCCGGAGCACGATGTGGAGGAGATGACGAGCGCCTATATTCGCGATCAGTGCCAGTCTGCGATTGAAGAAATCGAAAGATTGTTAAAAACGGCTAATGAAGGAAGAATATTGCGTGAGGGGCTTGTTACAGCAATCGTTGGACGGCCTAATGTCGGCAAGTCTTCGCTCATGAATATACTTGCGCAAGAGAATAAAGCGATCGTAACCGATATTCCCGGTACAACCAGAGATGTCATCGAAGAGTTTATTACACTGAACGGCATACCTCTCAGATTGATGGATACGGCAGGGATTCGTGAAACAAGTGATATTGTGGAGAAGATTGGAGTCGAACGCTCGCGCGATGCATTGCAAGGAGCAGATTTAATTCTGTACGTGCTCAATAATAATGAGTCGCTGCAAGATGATGATCGACAACTACTTGAGCAGATTTGCGACCGGGCGGTTATTATGATTATTAACAAAACGGATCTGCCTGCGGCTTTGGATCTGGATGAGGTGAAACGATACGTATCCGAAGAGGCGATCGTTAAGATGTCTATGCTTGAGCAGAAGGGGCTTACAGAGCTTGAGCGTACGATTACCGATCTGTTCTTCAGCGGCGGGCTGGAGGGCGGAGACTTGACTTATGTGAGCAATGCGAGGCATATCGCTCTGCTTAAGCGTGCGAAGCAGTCGCTGCTTGACGCGATCCAAGCCACCTATGCTGGCATCCCAATTGATGTTATTCAGATTGATGCCAGACTTGCTTGGGAATCTCTTGGCGAGATATTGGGTGATGAAGCAGGAGACTCATTGATCGATCAAATTTTTTCTCAGTTTTGTTTAGGTAAGTAAGGAGGTAGGGATAATGGGATATTTAGCTGGTGAATTTGATGTTATCGTCATCGGAGCGGGGCATGCCGGTTGTGAATCGGCGTTGGCTGCTGCGCGAATGGGCTGTGAAACGCTGCTGCTTACGATTAATCTGGATATGGTGGCGTTCATGCCATGCAATCCTTCTATTGGAGGGCCGGCGAAAGGCCATGTCGTCCGTGAGATTGATGCGCTTGGCGGTGAGATGGGACGGAATATTGATAAAACGTTCATTCAAATGAGGATGTTGAATACGGGAAAAGGGCCTGCCGTTCATGCGCTGCGTGCACAGGCGGATAAATTCCTGTACCAACACTATATGAAGAAGACGATTGAGGAAACAGAGCATTTGACGCTTCGTCAAGGGATGGCGGAAGAGTTAATCGTCGAAGATGGACGATGTGTAGGCATTGTATCGAAGACCGGGGCTGAGTACCGTGCTAAAGCGATTGTTGTGACAACAGGAACTTACCTGCGCGGCAAAATTATTATGGGCGAGTTAATCTATGAGAGCGGTCCAAATAATCAACAACCTTCGGTGAAATTGGCACAGAGTCTGAAGGATAACGGATTGGAGCTGGTACGCTTCAAGACAGGTACGCCGCCACGTGTGCATAGGGATACGATAGATTTCTCCAAAACGGAAATACAGCCCGGAGATGAAAATCCCAAATTTTTCTCTTATGAAACGGAATACTCCGATAATGAGCAGCTGCCTTGTTGGCTGACCTATACTTCTGAAACGACCCACAAAATTATTAATGACAACCTTCACCGTGCGCCAATGTTCTCTGGGGTAATTGAAGGAACAGGGCCAAGTTATTGTCCTTCCATTGAGGATAAGATTGTAAGGTTCGCTGACAAGCCAAAGCATCAAATATTCCTGGAACCGGAAGGCAAACATACATCTGAATACTATGTACAAGGACTATCGACGAGTATGCCAGAAGATGTACAGCTCAACATATTGCGTTCTATTCCTGGATTGGAAAAAGCAGAGATAATGCGGAACGGTTATGCGATCGAGTATGATGCCGTTATTCCCACACAGCTTTGGCCATCCCTGGAAACAAAAGCGATTGATGGGTTGTTCACAGCGGGTCAAATCAACGGTACATCCGGATACGAGGAGGCCGGAGGCCAAGGGATTATTGCCGGTATTAATGCAGCTCGTAAAGTACAAGGGAAAGCACCCATCATTATCGGTCGTTCACAAGGTTATATTGGCGTTATGATCGATGATCTGGTGACAAAGGGAACAAATGATCCCTATCGTCTGCTCACTTCACGTGCGGAATATCGTTTGCTGTTGCGACATGACAATGCGGATTTGAGACTAACTCCTCTCGGTTATGAGATAGGCCTTATCTCTGAATCACGTTACGCCAAGTTTGTTAAGAAAAAGGATTTGGTGGAGTCTGAAAGAGAACGTCTGCGCACTTTAAAAGTGAAGCCGGAAGAAGTGAACCCAATATTGGAGGCTGCCGGCTCTGCTGTTATCACACAAACAACAGATGTGTTATCACTGTTACGCAGACCCGAGATCACATATGCCATGTTGGAGCCGATTGCTGACATACCAGATGGATTAAATGATGAAATGAAAGAACAAGTGGAGATCAGCGTCAAATATGCCGGTTATATCGAGAAGCAGCTACTGCAAGTTGAACGGCTGAATAAGATGGAGAGGAAGCTAATTCCGGACGATATAATTTATGATGAGGTAAAGGGGTTAGCCACAGAAGCAAAACAGAAGCTTGGGAAAATACGACCGCTATCTATCGGTCAGGCATCACGAATCGGTGGCGTCACGCCTGCGGACATTTCCATTCTGCTTGTTTATTTGGAACACTATAATCGCGTAACCGCAGCAAGAGGATCGTAATGGACAAAACAAAACAGTGGTTTGAGGCAAAGCTGGGGGAGAGAGGAGTAAAACTCTCTCCTCAACAATGGAGTCAATTGGTCATTTATTATGAAACGTTAGTTGAATGGAATTCGGTGATGAACTTAACCGGGATTACGGAGAGAGATGCTGTTTTCGAGAAGCACTTCTACGATTCCATTTCTTTATCCTTTTTTATAGATTTACACAAGGTCGAAAGAATTGCCGATATCGGTTCAGGAGCGGGATTCCCAAGTATTCCATTGAAAATTTGTTATCCGCATTTAGAAGTTGTTATTGTAGACTCGCTCAATAAGAGAATTAAATTTCTGACAGAGCTTGTTAGTAAGTTGCAATTGAGTGATGTTCAGTGCATCCACGGTAGAGCGGAAGATATCGCCAGACGAACCGAGCATCGCGATCAATACGATCTGGTAACAGCTAGAGCTGTAGCTAGATTAAACATACTAAATGAATTTTGTCTTCCATTTGTTAAGCCTGGTGGTTTGTTCGCAGCGATGAAGGGAGCACACTCGGATGAAGAAATCCGAGAAGCGGCCTACAGTTTACAAGAGTTGAAAGGGACTCTCGTACGACATCATGCATTGCAACTTCCAAACGAGGAATCAGAACGACATATTGCCGTCATACAGAAGACAGCGAACACTCCTAAAAAGTATCCTAGAAAAGCAGGAACACCCTTAAAACTGCCTTTAATGTAGTTGTTTGTTCCACGTGAAACATCTCATCTTGTCAAGCAGGATTTTCACTTATAAAAGTCGAATATGTTGATTTGAAAGAAAGAGAGCGGTACAAGCATAGTTGTATGAACCAAACTAGTTCATGATGATACGGAACGGAACATAGTTGCGTGCGAGATCAAGCAGGATCATATGCTTTGTGTCAATCGTATGCATGTCGTTGTATTGTCAATTGCTAAAGTTTTCATCATATGATCGGGTGGTTATGAACACTATGAAAGAACAAATTTCACGTTTATTCGGCTTTACCGAGCAGCGCAATACGAATGAAGAAGTTCGTCAAATAGATGTTTCCCAAATTGACACTAGTCCATTCCAACCTCGTACTGTATTCGATGACGAACGTATTGAGGAACTATGTCAGACAATTAAAACGCATGGCGTTATTCAGCCTATTGTTGTACGCCTGCGAAATGATAGGTATGAAATAATAGCAGGTGAAAGACGATGGCGTGCGGTCACAAAGCTGGGGTACGACACGATTCCGGCTATCGTCCGCGAGTTCAATGATGCACAGACCGCATCGATCGCATTAATTGAAAACTTGCAACGTGAAGGACTTACTGCAATCGAAGAAGCTGTAGCTTATCAAAAACTTATCGAATTGCATCAGTTGACACAGGAAAGTCTGGCGCAACGACTTGGGAAAAGTCAATCTACGATTGCGAATAAACTTCGCTTGCTAATGCTGCCGGAAGACATTAAACTAACATTAATGGAAAGGAAAATTACGGAGAGGCATGCTAGGGCTTTGCTGTCGCTTGATTCAGAGGAAATGCAGTTGAAAGTGCTTGAAGAAATTGTGACAAAAGATCTAAATGTCAAGCAAACGGAAGCTCGTATTGCATTTTTGAAGGAATCCACCAAGATGAAACGCGCCAAGCGAATCTCTTTCACGAAAGATGTTCGATTGGCTCTGAATACAATCAGACAATCGATTGATATGGTATCAGGTTCAGGGTTGCCGATCAAAACAAATGAGAAAGACCATGAAGACCATTATGAAATCATAATTCAAATTCCAAAAAGATAATCACATGTATAACAGTCGGGAATGTTGAACATAAAATGGTCACTCATCAGGCTTGGTGTGATAAAAATAAAACACCTACCTAAAGTAGAATAAGTACGTACGTATGGAATGCCTAGCACTCCTCTTAGTGCGGAAAACGAATCTATTCCAATTGACTCCCACGCGAGCATATGACTAAACTGCTATGTTGTAAACGTAAATTTATGAATAAACTTTCATGATGATAACCGCGTATTTAAGATTATAATGTTGCTATAATAGATGATAACACTACGGTTGCCGCCTTTATGTCGAAGGCGGCAAAGCCGTTTCTTTAAAAGTTTCGCACATGAGGTGAGTTAGAATTGTCCAAAATTATTGCAATTGCCAATCAGAAAGGCGGTGTCGGGAAAACGACAACGTCTGTCAATCTGGCAGCATGTCTTGCCTCTCTAGGCAAGAAAGTGCTATTAATTGATATTGATCCACAGGGGAATACAACCAGTGGGCTTGGCATAAACAAAGCAGATGTTAACAATTGTATTTATGATGTATTAATAAACGATGTATCTCCACGAGAAGCAATGTTCGAAACCAGCGTACCTGGATTAACGGTAATACCGGCGACAATTCAGTTAGCAGGCGCTGAAATCGAACTTGTACCTACGATATCTAGGGAATTACGTCTTAAAAAATCGTTACAGCAAGTGAAGGATGATTTTGATTATGTTCTTATAGATTGTCCGCCTTCCTTGGGAATTCTAACCATTAATTCATTGACAGCTGCTGATTCTGTCATTATACCTATTCAATGCGAGTACTATGCACTTGAAGGTCTCAGTCAATTATTAAATACGGTAAGACTTGTCCAAAAGCATCTTAATACATCTCTACAAATTGAAGGTGTACTGCTAACAATGCTGGATGCAAGGACAAACCTCGGAATACAAGTCATTGAAGAAGTAAAGAAATACTTTCAACAGAAAGTATATCAGACGATTATTCCGCGTAACGTGAGATTAAGCGAAGCACCTTCTCATGGTCAGGCCATTATTACTTATGATTCAAGATCTAAAGGGGCAGAAGTATATCTTGAACTTGCGAAGGAAGTGATCATGTATGAGCAAGCGGCTAGGTAGAGGCCTGGATGCGCTTATACCATCGTTATCTGTTAGCGATGATGACAAGGTAATAGATGTATCCTTGTCTGAGCTTAGACCTAACCCATATCAGCCTCGGAAATCATTCGATGAAAATTCAATTAAGGAATTGGCTGAATCGATTAAGCAGCATGGTATTATTCAACCAATTATTGTGCGTTCCGTTCTACGTGGTTACGAAATAATAGCAGGTGAGAGACGTTTCAGGGCATCCCAATATTGTGGCAACAAAACAATTCCTGCTGTAGTCAGAAATTTTAGTGACCAACAAGTCATGGAAATTGCGCTTATTGAAAATTTACAACGCGAAGATTTAAATGCCATTGAAATAGCGGTTGCTTATCAATCACTGATGGATAAGTTCCAACTGACACAAGAAGAGTTATCTCTCAAGGTTGGGAAATCAAGATCACACATCGCTAATTTCGTAAGATTACTTACTCTTCCAGTGGAAATAAAGGATAATGTTTCACGTGGAACATTATCGATGGGGCATGCAAGAGCTTTGGCAGGTATTAAGGATGTGAAAATTCAAAAAGAGATGGCTGGCATGGCTGTGAGTGCAGAATGGAGTGTCAGAGAGCTGGAGGAAGCAGTTAAGAAGCTTGATGTACAAGAAAAACCAAGTGCAAAGAAGTCAAAACAGAGAAAAAATGACCCATACATTGATCATATTGAAGAAGCGCTAAGAGAAAGATTTAAAACGACAGTGAAAATTAAACAGCAAAAAGATAAAGGGAAAATTGAAATTCAATATTATAACAAACAAGACCTGGAGCGGCTACTTGAATTGCTGCAGGAGCTAGCATAGAAGTAGATGGCATGTCATAGTTGTAATCTTTCTAATGAAGGATTAAACTAAGATATGCCATTGTTTGTTTAAAGAAGGGGGAGGGATGTCCTTGCATTATCACAACACCATATATCTAGATCATGCAGCTACGTCATGGCCTAAACCTCCAGAAGTTATAAATGCTGTAGTGAAAGTTATGCAAGAAGATGCAGCTAATCCGGGACGTGGAAGTCATCAAATGGCGGTAAGGGCGAGCAGAGTGTTATTTCATACAAGAGAAAAGCTGTCGAAGTTATTTCATGTGAAAAATCCAAATGATATTGCATTTACAAGCAATACGACGATGGCTTTGAATATGGCAATAAAGGGATGGGTGAAACAAGGCGATCATGTTATTGCGACATCTGTCGAACATAATTCAGTCAGAAGACCTCTGTATGAGCTGGAACGAAGTAGGGGGGTTCAAGTCACTTATATAGAAGGCGATGTAGAAGGGAATATAGATGTAAAAGAAATAGTGGCTGCCATTCAGCCTAATACTACGCTGATCGTTGTAAATCACAGCTCCAATCTGCTTGGAACGATACTCCCTATCTCAGATATTGGAGATGTAGCGAGAAAGCATGGTGTGAAATTGCTTGTTGACGCAGCGCAAAGTGCCGGAATATTGCCAATCGATGTAGAAGCTATGGGTATTCATATGCTGGCGTTTCCCGGACACAAAGGTCTCCTGGGCCCACAGGGCACAGGGGGCTTGTATATCGCGTCTGAGCTGGAATTGGAACCGCTTCTGCACGGTGGGACCGGGAGTCAGTCAGAAGCTCTCCAGCAGCCTCTCGTGAGGCCTGACAGATATGAAGCTGGGACGCAAAATACGCCTGGATTGGCTGGTCTTGGCGCAGGTGTGCAGTATATTCTGAATGAGACAGTGGAAAAAATCCATACTAAAGAGTGGGCGCTTATACAACGACTACTGGAGGGGCTGGGCAATATAAAAGGGGTTAGGTTATTAGGACCCCAGTTGAATCGACCGCGTACAGGAATTGCATCATTTACAGTTTCTAATAGGGATCCCTCGGAGCTGGCGTTCATTCTGGATCGGAATTATGGTATTGCGGTGCGCTCCGGATATCACTGTACGCCGCTAGCTCATCAGTGTGCAGGGACAGAAAGTACAGGAGCTGTTCGAGCAAGTGTAGGCGTAAACTCTACGGAAGATGATATAGATGCATTAATTGCAGCCGTAAACGAACTTGTAGAGCAACATGATGTGTAGAGGGATGAGGAGAAAGTTATGAACAGTGATAGGATTGAACCGCTGCATATCGTTGTAATCGTGCTGGCAGGCATGATGATCTTAGTTTCTATTGGATTGATTGTGTTAGGCCGAAGACTGAAAAAATTAAGGCGACAGTACTTAACTGTAATGGGGAATACGGGGATAACCAACTTCGAGAGTGTTATTATGGAGTTGAAGAGTAAGCTGGATGGAGAGCGGGAAAGAGTAAGTGAAATAACCAAACAACTAGATGAAATAAGGGGTACACTGCCTCAGCTTAAAAGTAAAACCGGTATACATCGTTATAATGCGTTCGGAGAAGGTGGCAGCGATCTTAGCTTCTCGATCGCGATTGTCAACGAGGAGAAGGATGGAGTTGTATTTTCTGGATTGCATAACAGAGAGAATACTTATGTGTATGCCAAGCCAGTAAACAAAGGCGAGTCCTCTTATCCTCTTACACCAGAAGAGCATAAAGCCATCGAAGAAGCAAAGTAAGGGGAGGAAATTAGCTATACTAAGATGTGAAGTCCGAAGCAGCAGTTTCTACTCGTGAAGTGCGTGATAGATGGAAATTGTTGATTGCTGTGAATAGGCTTAAGGAGATAATATCCGACATAGACATTACCAAATGCAACCTTGTATTTTGAAGAACGAAGTACTCCATGAAGCCGCCAACGTTCACAATTCCTGTGATGTGAATATCGCCTACAGGCGGTAAATCCTTGTTCACTCCCGCGCCTGGACGTACTGGTCCATTACCTGCTTGGATACAACCAACACTGGCTACTTGTCCTAGACAAGCATCGATGCCAATCAGGAATGGTTTATCGAACTTCGTGTTGATCTGCTGTAAGGTGTCATCAAGGTTCATAGCGTGTACAGGTTCAGCTAACGTGCCGAATACATGAAAATGAGGGCTTCTATGCTTCTTCAGAGAAGTGCCAATGAGCGGACCCAAACAATCACCAGTGGAACGGTCCGTGCCGATGCAAACGATTACGATCGGACGCTGGGAAGACACGCTCTCAAGCAGGGAAACAATCCGTTTCACGAGCTGACTCCCAATGTTGGGTGATGTGTATGGCATTTTAAAAGGTGAATCTTTCATAAATGGCAGTTTCATAGAATCCCCTCCGATAGCTTTGGAAATGCTCATATGCTACTAGTATATGGATGGGAGAGCTATTTTATACTTCCCTGCAAGGAATAAAGGATAAGAAGGGGATAAGGACCATGCTCATTGCATTCGATTCAACTCAGCAAGCTCTTCGGGCGGAGATGCTGCTGGAATATGCGGATGTGGAGATCGATATTTGCCCTACGCCGAAGGAAATAACGGCTGGTTGTGCGTTATCGATACAATTCTCCGATGAAGAATTAACCCTCGTTAAGAAAATCATATTAGAGCAAAATGTTGAAATCAGAGGGATATTTCAATGGGATGGAAGCAGCTATAGTAATGTTTAGAAAGAAAGGAGGGTGTCAATGAAAGCGTGGTATGAAAAAGCAATGGATTTGCTTCAGGACATAAATTTGTGGGATATGCTGGGACAACCGATCATTCGCATTGCCCTCATATTCGTAATTGCGCGAATATCAATCTGGCTAATGCATAAGACGATAAATCGTATCGTGGATGAGCAGACAAAAAAGAAAAAACCTGGCGAAACGCGTAGAATGACAACGGTTGGAAGGCTGCTTAACAACGGTATTTCGTATGTGATCTACTTTATTGCCGGAATGCTGGTGCTCTCAGAACTTGGGTTGGATCTTGGACCATTGCTTGCGGGGGCGGGAGTAGTTGGCATTGCAATTGGATTTGGCGCGCAAAGTCTCGTGAAAGACATCCTGACAGGCTTCTTTATTATACTAGAGGACCAGTTCGCTGTAGGTGACGTGATACAGACGGGACAATTCAAAGGCACTGTTGAAGTTATTGGGCTTCGTACAACCAAGCTTCAGAGCTGGACAGGGGAAGTACATATTATTCCCAACGGTATGATTAATGAAGTTACGAACTTTTCATTGAAAAATTCAATTGCAGTCGTTGATGTGTCCATTGCTTATGAAGCTGACATTGAAAAGGCAATAGCGGTTGTCAATGAGACGATGGATGAACTGACACACGAAAATCTGGTGAAGAGTCCTGAGGTGTTGGGAATACAAATGCTTAATGCATCATCTGTCTCTATACGCATTGTGGGCGAATGTATGCCGAATACGCATGCCATTGTGGCTAGAACGATGAATAAAGCGGTGAAGGAAGCATTAGATAAGCACGGTATTGAAATACCATATCCGAAGATGATTACTTACCAGCGAAAATACGAGGGGGCGTAAACGATGGAGAAAAAGCAATTTCAATTAGGCGATATCGTGCAAATGAAGAAACAGCACCCCTGCGGCTTCAATGAGATGGAAATTATACGCATGGGAATGGACATTCGAATTAAATGCGTCGGATGCCAGCATAGCGTTCTTATTCCTAGGGCGAAATTCGAAAAAAACATGAAGAAGGTGCTTCATTCCAAAGTAGAAGGGGATAGTAATTAGATGAAGCAACATAAGTAATGTACATGGAAAACATTCCAGGAAAATCACTTGTCCTGTGAGCGTAAATCATAAACAGATCAACTTCAATAGGGGATTGTTGTCATTATCGCTTGTCATGGCATTAAAAGAGGAGATTGCAATTAGCTTCACATAAAACTCTTGCATGTAGATCATCTATATGATATATTATTGTTTACATGCGGAGAAGTACCCAAGAGGTCATAAGGGGACTGACTCGAAATCAGTTAGGCGTGTCAAAGCGTGCGTGGGTTCGAATCCCACCTTCTCCGTATCCCGATAAACCTGATCATATATCGTACCATTGGTTGCCATATACCTAATAAATTGATTCTTCTACGTCATTAAAGCGTAGGAGTTTTTTTGTTATAGTTCAAGAAACAAATTCATGAAACCTAGGAGAAGATGTAGCAGCATCCGTCCAACATAGCTATTCCTGGTTGTGATGGACGGATGTTATGGAACTTATCAGCAGTCATACGTATTGAAGAAGAGGTGAGCAAAACTTATAGGGTCATCTTTTCTATTATCCACGAATGAAGTCGATCACGTTAATGCCATAGTGAGAAGCGATCGTTATTACGGTTGTCCAGACGATTAAGCTTAATGTCATCCAAATGACGGCAGTTTTCTTCTTGGCGCCGAACAGGATACCGACAAATGCAGCGATATGCGACCCTATTAGTAGGGGACCTAGCAAAGCCAGACCAGGCATACCATATTTATTCCAAGCGGCTTCAGCACGTTCTCTTCGCTTTGACTTGTCATTTCCCGTTCCTTTCTTACGTTCTCTCCATTGCCTGAACTTCTCGAAGTAAAGAATAACGAGATATACTGTAGCCAAATTGCCAAGTAAAGCAAGCAGACCGACCAATACAGCATTCATACCTGCTACGATAATCGCGATGGGGATAATAGCGGCAATCTCAACCCAAGGAATTGATCCTAACAGAAAAACAAGCACATATTGCCAACCTTCATTCACATCTTGTAAAAAATCCATATCATTCATTTCTCCTTCTCATTGATTTATTGGTGATAAGAATGGTGTACAAAGCCCCGACAGTACAGTGGTGTGTATGTGTATATACTGTTTATATCTATATACACAGTATATACACGGCGTGAATAGCTGTCAATAAGAAGTGAAATAAATTTGCCATTGACATGGTAGGGGGGGAAGGAAAACAAGGTATCGAAGGGGAACTCGTCCATTATATGCTCACGCAAAAGAAGAGAACTCCAGAGAGTCCTCTTCTTGACGGTGTTTGATGGTATAACTGAGTCATTGACATGACACTTCAGTTTTAGCGAATCAGAAGAAGTTTCATTCATTATATACGAATCTGTAGGAGCGCGAAAGCGCCTCTGCCTCTGGATTCGTCTATACGGGTTGTCGCTTGCGTAGTCCGAATGTACGGTTAACGCTGTACGACAGGTAGAATGAGTGTGTTTCAGACGTAGTCTTTAGCACGTCCCTCCGTTCATTACTTCAGTGTTTGTATTACTCAAATGATCCATGCACCTTTTGGTCCAACGGAACCACACCTCTCTTGCACCGTCGAGTTTAATATGGCCTTTTGTTCAAGTTCTTATACACAATCGCAATTTAATCTTTGGGCATCTTTTTCCACTTTCGTTCATGGTTGCTCGTGCCCGGGAATTTTTCTCCTCTGTTTAGCCGTACTTTTCTGGGGTTCTCAATGCCCATGTGATAATCATTCACTCCGGTCTCGATATATGTGCCATTGTTGGGAGCACGGTCGCCGGGAGAAAAAGTAGTGAATTCGCCCATCATCTTCACCTCCAGCAGCAAAATTCGCCTGATCGGAACAAACTGTTCCTGACCACGCTTCTTATAGGATGTACAGGCCTGTAAGAGACCATGAATAGAAGATTGTGCAAGCGCCTTTAACAAGAAGATGAACGGAAGTGAAAAGATGGAGCAAAGAAATAGGTACTTGTTTTTGAATAGCGGAATTGATATAATTAGCAGATGCGGGTAAAAACTCGCTCCTTGCTCCAAATGGGGCCGCTAGTCCAAAAGGAGGTGAAATAAATGCGCAAATATGAAGTGATGTACATCATCCGTCCGGATGTTGAACAAGAGAACCTGCAAGCTCTCGTTGAGAAATTCAATGGCATCATCTCTAATGGCGGAGAGGTCACAAAGACTGACGTGATCGGCAAACGTCGCCTTGCGTATGAGATCAACAAGCTTCGTGAAGGTCATTACGTGCTGGTTCATTTCAATGCAACGAATGAAGTTGTGAATGAGCTTGACCGTATCATGAAGATTTCTGACGAAGTCATTCGTTCGTTGATTATCAGAGACGTAGCCTAAGCCTGAAATTTCGGATTGTTCAATGGGGAGGTCGAACAAATGTTGAACCGTGTTATATTGATTGGCAGACTGACTAGAGATCCTGAGCTTCGCTATACACCTGCCGGAGTTGCAGTAACCCAATTCACGATCGCTGTAGACCGTCCGTTTACGACGAATCAGGGCGAACGTGAAGCTGACTTTATTCCAGTCGTCACTTGGCGTCAGCTGGCTGAAACCTGTGCGAACTACTTGCGTAAAGGCCGTCTAACGGCTGTAGAAGGACGTATACAAGTGCGGAATTACGAGAACAACGAAGGCAAGCGTGTCTATGTAACGGAAGTTATAGCAGACAATGTCCGGTTCTTGGAATCCAATCGTGAGGGCGGATCTTCGCGTGATGAGAGTGGAAGCTATGGCGGCAATAGCGGCGGAGGATATGGCAGCAATAGCGGTGGTGGCATGAGCAATAACAGCGGCAGCGGCTATGGCGGAGGTAGCGGGAACCGGTCTTCCAACAATCAGCGGAACGACAACAATGATCCATTCAAGGATGATGGACGCCCAATTGACATTTCCGAAGACGATTTGCCATTTTAATTTCTAACGAAAGGAAGGGTTCACATGAGCGAACAACAACAAACAACTGCTCGTCCAGAGCGCTCTGAGCGTCCTGAGCGTCCAGAACGCAAGTTCACTCGCAAAGGCGGACGCAACAAGCGTCGTAAAGTTTGTTTCTTCACTGTAAACAAAATTACTCACATTGACTATAAAGACACGGATTTGCTGAAGAAGTTCATCAGCGAGCGCGGTAAAATTTTGCCACGCCGTGTAACGGGCACAAGTGCAAAATATCAGCGTCTGCTGACAATTGCGATTAAGCGCTCCCGTCAAGTTGCTTTGCTTCCTTACACGACTGAATAGTCGCGAGGAGCAGGTGCAAAGAGAGTCATCCCTTTGGGATGGCTCTCTTTTTATGTGCGCCAGCTATTTTTTATTGGATGCGATACAAACATTTTACTTTAATAAATTGTCTGTAATCTATAGAAAAAAAAGTAGAGTTGTGTATAATAGAACCTGTTGCACATCGGCCCCGACCTTTCTGAGAGTGAAAGGTCACCAACTCAATACCGAAAGTGAGGAATTCATCTATTGCTGCAAAAATTGAAAAGCAACTGGTTGTTTAATGTAAGAGGGGACATACTGGCAGGAATAACTGTTGCTCTGGCGCTTATTCCTGAAGCGATTGCCTTCTCCATCATTGCAGGCGTAGACCCGATGGTTGGTCTATACGCTTCATTCTGCATTGCTGTCATCATCTCCATTGTTGGAGGCCGTCCTGGTATGATCTCAGCGGCTACAGGGGCAATGGCCGTGCTCATGGTGACGTTGGTGAAAGATCACGGCATTGAATATTTGTTCGCCGCAACGGTATTAACGGGCATTATTCAGATTATAATCGGCGTGTTGAAGCTGGGCCGCTTCATTACGTTCGTACCGCATTCCGTTATCATTGGCTTCGTCAATGCGTTAGCTATCATTATATTCATGACGCAGCTTGTGCAGTTCGAGGGGCAAGGGTGGCTCATGTATGCGCTCGTCGCTGCAACACTTGTCATTATTTACGGCTTGCCCAGGATTACGAAGGCGGTGCCGTCTGCACTGGTTGCCATTATTGTGATCACATGCGTTACCGTATTCGGAGGACTGCAGGTGAACACTGTAGGCGATATGGGGGAAATATCGCGACAGCTTCCGCTATTCCATATTGCCAATGTGCCATTCACATGGGACACGCTGATGATTATACTGCCAACATCGTTGGCGCTTGCTGTCGTCGGTTTGCTGGAATCGCTGCTTACGGCGACCATTGTGGATGAGGCGACAGGCACCAAGAGTGATAAGAATAAGGAAGCAAGAGGGCAGGGAATTGCCAATACCATTACCGGCTTCTTCGGCGGAATGGCGGGCTGTGCGATGATCGGTCAATCCGTTATTAATGTGAAATCAGGCGGACGCGGACGGTTGTCCACACTGGTTGCAGGGGTATTTCTGTTGTTCTTGATTATGGTGCTCGGTGATGTAGTAACGAAAATTCCGATGGCTGCATTAGTTGGAGTCATGATCATGGTGTCTGTCGGGACGTTCGACTGGCGCTCCATTATGGATGTAAAACGCATACCGGTTACCGATACTATTGTAATGGTCACGACAGTTGCTATCGTAATTTACACGCATAACTTGGCGCTTGGCGTATTGGTCGGCGTGATTATGAGCGCATTGATCTTCGGCTGGAAGATGGCTCAGATTAAAGCGGTAGCTACAATGACTGACAGCGGAGCGAAGCGATATGCCATTCAAGGTCCAATGTTCTTCGGAACGATGAGCCACTTCGCGGATTTATTCGATCCGGCGCATGATCCTAATGAGGTAATCATCGATTTCTCTTCATCACATGTGTGGGATCACTCCGCGGTAACCGCGATCTCGAAGGTTGTATCGAAATATCAACAAGTGGATAAACGTGTCGTGCTGATGGGATTAAATGCAGAAAGCCAAAAGATCGTTGATCGTGTCGGCCTATCGGCATCATCCGGTCATTAAGTCATTCATAAGGAGAGGTTCGATGTATAAGCGCTTAATGCTGGCAACAGACGGTTCGGCACATGCCGGACGGGCAGCTGAGGCTGCTATCGGATTAATGAAGGAGCTGCCTGAGGCAGAGATGACTATTATTCATGTGAGTGACAAGGCGCCTTCCCGCTCGGAGCTTATGCAAGCCGGTCTGAATATGAAGGCAATTCTGGAGGCTGATGCTCATAAGGCGATAGCAGAGACGGAGAAGCTATTTCAGCAAGCAAGGGTGCCTTATGAATTGAAGGTTGCATTCGGCAATCCGGCAGATGTGATCGTAGAGTGGAGCCAGAACAATCATACCGATATGATTATTATAGGAAGCAGAGGGCTGAATGCGGTAAGCGAAGTCATCATGGGCAGTGTGAGCCGCAAGGTGCTTCATCAGGCGAACTGTCCTGTGTTGATTGTGAAAAAATAGGTAATAAGGAAGGCTCGCTAGTTCTCGGACTAACGAGCCTTCTGCCGTATTAGATGCTTCTGTCACCAAAACGCAGGATATAATAGGCGGTCTTTCTGATACGTTCCAGCAAGGATGACCAACGTCTTGCCGTATCTTCCATATCCGTGCGTAATTGCTCCAGTTCGTGTTGCTTCGTATGCTGCCACTGTGCCATAGCCCTTCTTCTGTAGTCCGATTCTAAGATCATGGTGGATTCCTCCTGTCGTTTGATGGTTATGCAAACGATTTCGGATAGGTTGATTATACAAAATATTCTGACAATATTCAATTGTGTGAGAAAGCTTTCGAAGAACCCCTTAGAACCCTCTCTGAAGCTAGAGAGGGTTCTTCGAAGGCTATAGCAAGCTTGGCTAACATAGCAATGGCAGTTGTTCTATCCGATCAGAATGTTGTCCTCGGGATAACCGATTTTGGACGTTTGCTTGCGTTGAGAAAGGGCGAAGGCAAGCGTTAGCGGGCCTAATCTGCCAAGGAACATCGTAACGGTGACGATTACTTTGCCTATGGAAGAAAGCTCGCCGGTCAAGCCCATTGACAGCCCGGTTGTACTGAAGGCGGAAGTGGCTTCGAACAGCACCTCCAGGAAGTGATCCTCCAACAGATCTTCCGTGACGGTCAGCAGCAAGGCAACACAAAGCACGGCCGTCAGAGAAGTGACGATGACGGCTAACGCGCGCATAACCGTTTCTTGGGCGATCTTACGTTCGAAGGCATGAATCTGTCCGCCTCCCTTGAAGGTATTGATCGTAGCTAGAACAAGCACGACGACTGTATTGGTTTTAATCCCCCCACCAGTACCGCCTGACGCAGCGCCAATAAACATGAGAATAATGATCAAAAATTGCGAGGCGGTAAGCATGCTGCCGATATCGATCGTGTTGAAGCCGGCGCTGCGCGGCGTCAGGCTCTGGAAGATGGAGGCATAGATTCGCTCCCCAACCGTCAGATCGCCGAAGGTCGCTGAATTCCAGCTCTCCAGCAAGAAGATGAGCAGAAAGCCGATAACGGTCAGAATGGCCGATGCCAATAAGACGACCTTGGAATGAAGCGAGAGCTTCCTCCAGGAGCGCTTGCGGAATATATCGACTACGACGATATAACCCAGTCCGCCCACTACAAACAAAGTAATGACCGTCAAGTTCACAATGGGATCTCCGACATGGCTGCTGAGACTGTCAGACCAGAGGGCGAAGCCCGCATTGTTGAAAGCCGATACGGAATGAAACAGCCCATAGTACACAGCTTGTCCAAAACCCATATCGTCGGACCATCGCCAAGTGAGAATAATCGTAGCGACAGATTCAAAAGCGAACACAATCAGCACCATGTACAAGGAGAGCTTAACCAAGCCTTGCGCCGATGTGGATTGGGTCGTTTGTTGAATGATGAGTCGTTGCTTCAATCCGATCTTCTTGCCGAGCACGATAGCAACCATGACACCGAGCGTCATGAAGCCGATACCGCCGATCTGAATAAGGATCATAATGATAATCTGACCCGTCATCGAGAATGCTGCACCGGTATCCACAACGACGAGTCCATTCACGCATACGGCCGATACAGAGGTGAATAATGCGTTAATAAGTCCTATCGATTGGCCATCGCTGGAGGAGAAGGGCATGCTGAGCAGTATTGCACCGATCCAGCTAAGGATGAAGAAGACGAGCATAATGAGCTGAGGCGGGCTCATACGGTGCTTGAAATAGTATAAGAGTCTCTCAGCCAGGGATGCTTCTTTGGACAAGTACTTACTTAGTACGCTCATAATCATTCTCCAGGTGACGAATGTCCTCATTGCTGCCTATAATGAGCAAGATATCGCCTGTATGTATGACATCGTCAGCAAGCGGCGAGATATTGATCGCATCGCCCTTCTTGATGGCCATAATGGTGCAGCCGTATTTCGCCCGAATATTGAGCTGCATGAGCGAGCGACCGTTCATTGCCGGCGGAGCCAGTATCTCGGCCAGATTGTAGTCGGGAGATAACTCGATATAATCAATCAAATTGTCGGAGCTCAGCTGATTGCCAAGCCGTACGCCCATATCCCGTTCCGGATATATGACTTGATCCGCTCCTATTTTTTTCAGCACGTTGCCGTGCATTTCGTTTCTAGCTTTGGCGGTTACCTTTGGAATATTCATTTCCTTCAATAATAGCGTCGTCAGTATGCTAGCCTGCAAGTCGTCGCCGATGGAGACAATGCCGTGCGAGAAGTTGGACGCGCCAAGCTCGCGCAACACGCTTTCATCGGTACAATCGGCTTGAATCGCATGGGTTGCGATGGAAGCCATCTCCTGTACGGGATGCTCATTCTTATCGATAGCGAGCACCTCGTGACCGTTCTCGACAAGCGTGCGCGTCAAGCTAGAGCCGAACCGTCCAAGACCAATGACCATAAACTGTTTCTTCACAGTATCACTTCCTATACATGAATGAAATGCCAACATGCAGCTAGCTTTGAATTCATATGCTCGTGTTACATAATAGGAGACAGATACGTATTTGTCAAAGGTTAATACGGCACTTCGATCAGGGACGTTCCGTATCGATAATTTTCACATATTCCCGCGGCATATATTGCCTATATTCTTTATCTGACAGCTCAGGGTCGAACGAGGAATATATGCGGAAATGATCTTCGGGAACGGGAGGCGTCATAAAGAAATGATAATTCAGTCGATGAATTTTATCATTAAGCAACGCACCGACAACAATGATAAGAAGAAACAGAGCTGCGCATAGGGCTATTTTTTGGCGAAGCATAGGTCATCACTCCTTCATTAAGAGTAATCCCCGATAGTGCCTCTTTTCATTCCAGGTCAATCAATTTCATTTTGACAATCGCTCTGGAGAAAGCTATAATAGTTTTGTTTTCATGTCTTCTATATATTTTGAAGTACCGGAGGAGCCTGCCAACAAGGGCTCCTTTTTGCATTTTTTTGTCATACCGTGGCAAGTCAGGCAGCGGCTTTGGCGGCTATGACGCTTTATTTCCTTCCATTTGGGAAATACTGTTGGGGAACTTATTGAGTATGATTTAGGAGGATGAACATTGTCTTATCTTCATGTTGTCATTATTCTGCCCTTTCTCTTCGCACTATTAGGCCCGATTATGCAGAAGCTTATGCCGCGAGTACATGGAGGCTGGTTCATGCTGCCGGTTCCCGTTCTACTGTTCTCGTATATGCTCAGCCGTATTCCCACCATTCAATCCAGGGAGAAGATATTCGAATCGCTCCCGTGGATGCCTTCGTTAGGCGTTGAGTTTAACGTTTATTTGGATGGACTTGGCTTGCTATTCGCCTTGCTAATTACGGGGATCGGATCGCTCGTCGTGTTGTATTCCATCTTCTATCTGGACAAGAACAAGGAGAAGCTGCCGCACTTCTATGTCTACTTGATGCTGTTCAAGGGAGCGATGCTCGGTCTCGTCCTGTCTGATAATCTAATGGTGCTGTACGGCTTCTGGGAGCTTACGAGCATCTCTTCCTTCCTGTTGATCGCCTTCTGGCACCAGCGTGAGAAGTCACGCTATGGCGCTCTGAAGTCGATGGTCATTACGGTATCCGGCGGTCTGGCGATGCTCGCTGGCTTCATCCTGTTATATGTGATGGCCGGAACGTTCAGTATTCGGGAGTTAATTGAAGGCATTCATACGTGGTCGGATCATAACCTGTTCGTTCCCGCTATGGTGCTCGTTCTGGCGGGTGCGTTCACGAAGTCGGCGCAATTCCCGTTCCATATCTGGCTGCCGGATGCGATGGAAGCTCCGACGCCGGTCAGCGCTTACTTGCATTCCGCGACGATGGTGAAGGCGGGCATCTATCTCGTGGCTCGCATGAGCCCGATATTCGCCGGTGAAGCGCTATGGCTGTGGCTGGTATCCGGCTTCGGCATCGCGACGCTTATCTACGGATCGTTCCGGGCGATGAAGCAGATTGACTTGAAGGCGCTGTTGGCCTTCTCTACAATTAGCCAACTAGGTATGATTATGAGCCTGTTCGGTCTAGGCTCGGCTGCAGCCTTCTATACGGGCTCGGCAGACGCCATCTTCTACACCAAGGCGACGATGGCGGCCGTATTCCACTTGATCAACCATGCAGTATTCAAAGGAGCCTTGTTCATGGTGGTCGGCATTGTCGACCATGAGACAGGCACGCGCGATATCCGCAAGCTGGGCGGACTGATGGCCGTCATGCCGATTACGTTCACGATTGCGGTGATCGGTTCCTTCTCCATGGCGGGACTGCCGCCGTTCAACGGCTTCCTGAGCAAGGAGATGTTCTTTACTGCCGTCTTGAACATCACAGAGATGAATCTGCTCTCGATGGATACATGGGGCATATTGTTCCCGGTTATCGCATGGACGGCAAGCATCTTTACTTTCGTATACAGTATGGTGCTTGTATTCCGTACGTTCACAGGCAAGCCCCAATTCGAGAAGCTGGAGAAGAAGCCGCATGAAGCACCGCTCGGCATGCTGCTGTCTCCGGTCGTCTTGGTAGCGCTGGCTGTTGTATTCGGCCTGTTCCCGGGCATCTTGTCCTACTCCTTGATCGAGCCGGCTATGGCCGCTGTCCACCCCGCTCTATTAGAGCCGGGACAACAGTTCAAGGTGAAGATCGAGATGTGGCATGGCTGGACGATGGAGCTGTTCATGACGATAGGCGTGGTTGCCCTTGGCACGACATTGTTCCTGATGCACCGCAGGGCATCGGTCTTGCATGCCCCGCTATTCAATAGAGTATCGTTGAATCGCACTTACGACAAAGGAATAGGCATGTTGGACAGAGGCTCCAGCATGCTTACCAATCTGTATATGACCGGAGCAATTCGTCATTACCTGATCTATATCTTCTTGTTCATGGTGGTCTCGCTGAGCGTCACAATGTATGCGACGGGCAGCTTCCAGGTCGACACGTCAAGCTTCGCGGACACTTCGTTCTATGAAGCGATGATCATTATTGCGCTTATCTTGTCCACGCTTGCTGTTCCGTTCGCCACGACGCGGCTGATGGCGATTATTCTGACAGGCGTAGCGGGTTATATGGTTACCTTGTTCTTTGTCATCTTCCGCGCACCGGATCTGGCTTTAACTCAGATGATTGTAGAGACGGTATCCGTGGCACTGTTCCTGCTGTGCTTCTACCATCTTCCGAAGCTGAAGAAGGAGATAGTGAAGCTTCGCTTCCGTCTGTGGAATTTTATTATTGCAGTGAGCGTCGGCGTTATCATGACGCTGATCGCCTTAAGCGCGAGCAGCAGTCGGTCGTTCGAATCGATCTCGCATTATTTCCTGGAAAATAGTTATAAGCTGGCTGGAGGTAAAAATGTCGTAAACGTCATATTGGTCGACTTCCGCGGCTTCGATACCTTGCTGGAAATCGTCGTTCTTGGTATCGCTTCTTACGGCATCTATGCGATGATCAAGCTGAAACTGAAGGGCGACGAGGAAATCAGCAAGCTGCCTGCCAGGGAGAGCGAATTCAAGTACGATATTTACGGTTTGAAGAGCAATGACGTCATTCTGAGGAAGGTCTCGAAGCTGGCGATCGTCATTATTCTCTTATTCTCGCTGTACTTGTTCTATAATGGCCACCATCATCCCGGCGGCGGATTTATCGGAGCGCTTATGGCGTCAGCCGCATTCATCCTTATGGCGATGTCTTACGGCATGAAGTCGGTTCATCGTATTATCCCGATGGACTTCCGTAAGCTGACTGCCCTCGGCATCCTGATAGCGTTGCTTACAGGGATGGGATCGTTCCTGTTCGATGTGCCGTTCCTTAGCCATACGTTCGATTACTTCCAAATTCCGCTATTGGGCGAATTGGAGCTGGCGACCGCGTTATTGTTTGATCTTGGCGTCTATTTGACCGTTATTGGCGTCACCATGACGATTATCTTCACGATCGGGAGGGATACGTAGCGATGGAACTGTATATGTCCTTGGCGATCGGCGTATTATTCACGGTAGGTGTCTACCTCATTTTGTCTAAGAGCATCTTGCGCATTATTCTGGGCACTTCGTTCCTGACGCACGGCGTTCATCTGCTGCTGCTGACGATGTCGCGGCTCAAGACGGGTTCTGCGCCGCTTCTCGGTGAGAAGGCGGAGTCGTATGTCGATCCGCTGCCGCAAGCGCTCATCTTAACTTCTATTGTTATCAGCTTCGGGGTGACCTCATTCTTCTTCGTCCTTGCCTACAAGGCTTATCAGAAGCTTGGAACCGACGATATGGAGCAGCTAAGGGGGAAGGACGATGAATAACTTACTTATATTTCCGCTGCTCATCCCGCTATGTACAGCGGTGCTGCTCATCTTTCTGCAGCGATCCATTCCGCTGCAGCGCTGGATCAGCGCGATCGGCAGCGCGGCTAACGTCGCGGCGGCCGGGTATATTCTGTATCAGGTGAAGACCGACGGCATACAGACGCTGTATATGAGTGGATGGGTACCCCCTTATGGCATTACCTTCGTCGCTGACATGCTCGCTGCTTTGCTTGTATTGGTGACGGCGATTATCGGTTCCTTCTGTCTGTTCTATTCTTTCAGCAGCATTGGCGAAGAGCGGGAGCGCCACTACTTCTATCCGCTCCTCCAGTTCCTACTGGTCGGAGTTAGCGGATCGTTCCTGACAGGCGATATATTCAATCTGTTCGTCTGCTTCGAAGTGATGCTGATCTCCTCCTATGCGCTCATTGTACTTGGAGGAACGAAGATTCAGCTTAGGGAGTCATTGAAATATATTTTGATTAATATTCTGTCGTCCGCGCTGTTCGTAGCGGCGATCGCGTATCTATACGGTGTGGTCGGCACCTTGAATATGGCGGACCTATCCCAGCGCGTAGCGGAAGCGGGACAAGACGGCGTGCTGAACGTCATCGCCATTCTGTTCATGATCGTCTTCTCCTTGAAGGCGGGTCTGTTCCTGTTCTTCTGGCTACCGGGTTCCTACAGTGCGCCACCTGCGGCGATTACGGCGCTGTTCGGCGCACTGCTGACCAAGGTGGGACTGTATGCGCTGCTGCGGACCTTCACGCTCATCTTCTATCACGAGCCTTCCATTACGCATGAATGGATGGGATGGATGGCCGGTGCGACGATGGCGCTTGGCGCCTTCGGCGCACTTGCCTACAAGGATATTCCGCGCATTCTGAACTACAATGTGGTGATCAGCATCGGCTTCATCGCCTTCGGCCTGACCGCAGCCAACAAGGACTCCCTGGACGGAGCCGTGCTGTACCTCGTACACGACATGCTCGCCAAGGCGCTGCTCTTCATCCTGGGCGGCATCGTCATTGCAGCCGCAAGGACGACTAAGCTGAACGGGATGGGCGGCTTGATCAAGACATATCCTTATCTGGGATGGATGTTCTTCGTTACTGCTCTGGCGATCGCGGGCATTCCGCCGCTGAGCGGCTTCCCCGGCAAGATGATGATATTGCGCGGAGGGTTGCAGAATGAGCAGTTCTGGCTGGCCGCATTATCGCTTGCATCCAGTTTCATCGTCCTGTATTCCCTAATGCGCGTCTTCATGTCGGCGTTTTGGGGAGAGGAGCGGCAGGTGCCGGTGATGAGCGGGAAGCAGCAGCGCGCCATGCTTATTCCGGCTGCTGGCCTGCTCGTCATCGTCATTACGATAGGGCTGTGCGCGGAATGGCTCTATGATTTCGTCTCGGTGGCTGGTGACACGCTGATTAATCCATCCCTATATATTGACGCTGTGCTTAAGGAGGGGATGAGATGAGATATATACGAATGATATGGGCTTCGATCAAGCTGCTGCTGCTGTTCCTGAAGGAGCTGTTCTTGTCCAGCTTCGACGTTATGCTAAAGATCGTTCGACCCAAGCTGAACATCTCGCCTGGCATCTTCGCTATGGAGACAGAGCTGAGGTCGAACTGGGAGATTACGCTGCTGTCCTGTCTCATCTGTCTCACGCCCGGCACCTTGACGCTGGATGTGTCGCGTGACGGGAACACGCTCTATATCCATGCGATCGATATTGATGATGCAGACGAGCTTATAGCTCAAATAAAAGGCTCGTTCGAGCGTGCCATTATGGAGGTGACACGAGCATGATGTCCACGTTGATTGTCGCCAGTCTGGTCATACTTTCGCTTGCGGTGCTGGGCTGCTTGATCCGATTATTGCTCGGTCCTTCCATTCCGGACCGTATTGCGGCGCTGGATACGATCGGGATCCTGCTGCTGTCCATCATCGCCGTTATCAGTATACTGCTCGGTACGGAAGCTTATTTCGACATCATACTGGTCATAGGCGTACTGACCTTTATCGGAACGACAGCATTCGCAAGATATATGGAGAGGGGAGTCGTCATCGATGCCGGAGACGAGTAACAGCGTACTTGAGATCATCATAGGCTTGCTTGTCCTGCTAGGTGCTCTTATATGCGCACTGAGCGCCTTCGGGCTGATTCGATTGCCTGACGTTTATCTTCGCTCACATGCCGCGACGAAGAGTGCGACGATGGGCGTGCTTCTTATTCTGGCGGGAGCATTCCTATACTTCTGGATAGTCAAGGATCATGTCAGCGTAAAGCTGCTGCTCGGCATTGTGTTCGTCTTTATTACGTCGCCGGTGGCAGGCCATCTGAACGGCCGCGCCGCATATCGCTCCGGCACTTCGCTCTGGAAGGGGAGTGTAAGGGATGATTACAAGGAAGCGCTCAAGGAAGAGCGGAAGAGAAGCAGCAAAGCATGAACAGTTAACGAACCGCGTCTTCCCGCAAATCGCCGAACTTATCGAAATGCAATAAACGAGAAAGCCCCTAAATCTAAGCTGTCCGCTTAGGCTAGGGGCTTCCTCTATTCCAGTCGCTGATTAAAACTTACGCGCTTGTTCTTCGACCCAATTGCCGATGACCGGCAGCTTGAACTGCTTGCCTTGCAACGCAAGCAGCATAAGCGCGATCCACAGAATGAAGCCGATTGGCGTGAGAATGAGGGCGAATAATGCGCCGATAAAGGGAATAAAGCTTAGAACCAGATTAAGCGCAATCAGGATGACGGAGACGGCAATCGATTGCAGAGCATGGAATTTCACGAATCGGCTCTGCTTCTCTACGACCAGAAAAATAATGCCTGTAATAAAGCCGAGTAAATAACAGAGCAAACCTGCTACTTTGGGGTCTAGTCCCGTTGATGAAGGTTCTGGATTGACCGGAGTCGGTTCCATCATATATCTCTTCCTTTCTATGTCGTACTGGCTACTTCATTATTATTCCATAGAGTAGACAGGTATACCTCTTTTATTTCCACAAATGTCAACATTATTTGTCACCGCTCTGTAACCTGATGCTGCTTGCTTTCGTCTATGATAGAAGCTGGGGCATACTGGACAAGTTGTAGACGAATAGAAGGAAGGTCTTGCGAATGTGGAGAAAGAAACGCTTCTATATAATAATAGCGCTCGTGTTCATACTAGGAACGACAGCTTATATGAACCGAGGCGCGCTAGTGATGATGGGGTTCGATTGGTTCCTGCAAGGTCATGTGGAGGGCAAGCTGCAGGAAACCTATAAGCCGCTTGAAGGCCGGGAGCCGACAGTTGTAAGCAAGAAGAAGCAAGATCCGTTCTCTATCCTGCTGCTTGGCATCGACCAGCGCGGCAACGAGATCGGCAGGTCGGACTCCTTGCTGTATACCGTGGTCAGACCTCAGGACGGCCATATGCTGCTCTTGTCAATTCCCCGAGATCTGTATGTAGATATTGTCGGGAAAGAGAGGAAGGATAAAATTAATCATGCTTACGCATTCGGAGGAGCAGGTATGACGATCGACACGGCGGAGAAGTTGTTCGATGCGCCGATCGATTATTACGCCTCTATTAATTTCGAGGGCTTCCGCGATGTAATTGAAGCCATTGGAGGAATTGCGTTGCCCATTGACGAAGACATTGTGAACGACGATCCCGGTCATGAATACTTCGTCATTAAAGGAGGGCAAGATCTGTACAATGGCGTCGACGCCTTGAACTATGTTCGTTACCGCGAGGATAGCGATATGAACAGAACGGAGCGACATCAGCAGTTCCTCCATGCTATTATAGAGAAGGCTATGAAGTTGAAGCAGTGGAGCAAGATTCCGTCACTGATCGATATCATGGGCGATAACTTCAGCACGGACATACCGCCAGGCAAGCTGGTTGATCTAGCGCAGCAGATGCTGTCCTCCGAGCAGCTTCAGATGTACAGCCATACTCTGAAAGGCAAGGGATCCCGCTTGAAGAACGGCGGAGCATGGTATTACTTCGCTGACGAAGAAGATCTGGGCGACGTGCAAGCTATGATACAGAATTGGCTGAACCCGAACGTGCCGTCTTCCCAATTGATCCTTCCGCCGAAATATGCGAGCGACGAGGAGTTGGACAGAGGTATGATCGCCCAGCCGCAAGGTAATTAGAACGGAGTGATTGGCAAATATGAACATCGCATTTTTCCTCCTGCCCAAGGGGGAAGTGGTATGCCTGCCACATGACGCGACACTCAGGCAAGCACTGGAACGCATGGAATATCATCGCTATACGGCCGTGCCGATTATCAATCATGAAGGCGAATATGTGGGCACCATTACGGAAGGCGACCTGTTATGGTTTATGAAGAGCCGGCCTGACCTGACCTTCGAAGGAACGAACAAGGTCAGAATAGGGGATGTACCGCTGCGCTTGAATAACCGCACCGTCAATATTGATGCCAATATGGATGATTTGATCTCGCTGGCGAAGGTTCAGAATTTTGTTCCCGTAGTGGATGACCGCAATCATTTTATCGGTATCGTGCGCCGAAGCGAAATTATCGATTATTGTGAGAAAGGACTGTCCCAGAAGATTTAACGATCCCAGGGGCAGTCTTCTTTTTTTCAACTAGCGGCATGGAGCACGCTGAGAACTTTATGTTATAATGAAGGGTGAATGTCTTGTAGTCGCGTGGTGAAGAAATATTGGAGGATGCAAGAGATGAATGGATTGAAATCGGGCTTGAAACCAGTGCTATGGAGCGGTGCGGCGTTGGGACTGCTGTTGCTGTTGGCTGTGCCGGGCTTGAACTTGCCTGCCATGCTGCTGATGATGGTGCCTTACGCTGTTCTATATGCGACGCTGCCCAAGGCGTCATTCGTTGTGCACATACTTCCCATATGGCTCATTGCCGCATTGCTGCTGGGGCCGTCTTTCGTACTGCTGCTGGGACTGTTCTTCATGGTGCCAGGCATCTTCATGGGACATATGTATCGACAAGCCGTGCCCGCCGCCAAAGTGCTGCGTATTGTGACCATTGTCATACTTAGCCTCCTGATGATGGAGCTTCTCTTATTGGAGATGGTATTGGACTTCTCCTTGCTGACTGCGATGAAGGAGACGATTGCTGCTACCTTCAACGATGTGATGGCGCAGAGCGGCATTACGGGATGGGATGAGGAGATGTCGGAATTGCTCGTTGCGACAATTATCAACATGATTCCGCTCACGTTCATCGTCATGTCGTTCCTGTACGCTGTCATTACACATTACATTGCTCGCAGAGCAGTGATCGGCAGCGGGCTTGAAGTGCCGGCATTCCCGGAGGCGAAGGAATGGAAGCTTCCGCGTCTGCTGGTCGTGTATTATCTGATTGCTTATATGGTGGAGCTGGTTATGCCGCGAGGCGGCGACTCCTTCCTGGCTATCGCATTGATGAATCTGGTGCCGCTGCTGAGCTATGTATTCGCCATTCAGGCGATCGGCTTCTTTTTCTTCATCGCGCATCAGCGAGGCTGGAGCAAGGCGGTTCCGATTGTCATTGCGATCCCTGTGCTGCTGATCCCGCCGTTAAGCTTGATTGGCGTATTGGATACGGCTTTTCCGATGATAAGGAAATCGTTCACTAAACAATAGCACGGGAGCGAATTGTATTATGCCAAAGTTTCTGATTAAGAGATGGCACGGTAAGCATCAGCTAGCGGCAATTGCCGGCCTGTTGCTATTGTCGATAGCGTTCATTCCTTACGAGTGGCTGCTTGCGCTGGCGGGGTTCCTCTTGACGATCGCGGTAGCCGTCTATACCTTCATAGCGGAGCGGTCCTTCCGCAAGGAGCTATATCAACATCTGGGGAACTTGTCCTACCGTGTCAAGAAGAGTGGCGGCAGCATCATCCATGAATTGCCCTTCGGCATCATTCTTTATAACGAGGAACATGCGATCGAATGGCACAATCCTTATATTGCTGACATTATGGAGCGGGAATCTCTCGTCGGTATGCAGCTGGCGGAGCTGTTCCCGACGATGCAGCAAGTGAAGGAGCAGGAAGGGACGATGGAGGCCGCGATTGGTTCCCATATGTACCAGCTGATTTTCAAGCCGAAAGAGCGTATTCTGTATGTACGGAATATTACCGAACTATGGCAGCTGGGACATAAGTACGAGGACGAGAAGCTATCTCTCGGCGTGGTCATGATCGATAATCTGGAGGAAGTAACACAAGGTCTGGACGACCAGCAGCGCAGCTCCTTGCTATCCAAGGTGACGGCGGCTATTACGGAATGGGCGGGCAAGTACGAGATCTATCTGAAACGATTGACGTCCGACCGCTTCATGCTTATTACCGACCAGAAGACGCTAAGAGTGCTGGAGCAATCCAGATTCGTCATTCTCGACGAAGTAAGGGAACTGACGGCTGATGGCAGGATTGCCGTCACGCTCAGCATCGGCTTCGCCGCCGGAGCGGATCATATTATCGAACTGGGCAGCTGGGCGCACCGCAGCCTCGATATTGCGCTGGGACGCGGAGGCGATCAGGCAGCGGTCAAGGTAGGCAAGCGGCAGACCTTCTACGGCGGCAAGAGCAATGCGGTAGAGAAGCGGACCCGTGTGCGGGCGCGCGTCGTCGCGCATGCGCTGCGCGATCTTATTCGCGAGAGCCATAATGTCATCATTATGGGACATAAGATTCCCGATATGGATGCCGTCGGAGCGGCAATCGGGGTGCTGAAGGCGGCGCAGCTGTTCGGCAAGGAAGCTTACATTATGATAGAAGGCGTCAATCCATCCATCGAGAAGATGATGGAGATGATCCGAGAGGATGAGAAGCTGTCGCAGCGGTTCATTACACCGGAGCAGGCGCTGGCGCTCACCGTGCCGCAGACGCTCGCTGTCGTCGTCGATACGCACAAGGCCTCCTTGCTGAAGGAGCCGAAGCTCATCACCGGGACGGAGCGCATCGTCGTCATCGATCATCATCGACGCGGCGAGGAATTCATCAATCAAGCGATGCTGATCTACATGGAGCCTTATGCTTCATCCACTTGCGAGCTCGTGACGGAGCTGCTGCAGTATATTCATGACCGGATATCGCTGGATGTCAGGGAAGCGACATGCTTGCTCGCAGGCATTACGGTGGATACGAAGAGCTTCTCCTTGCGCACCGGTGCGCGTACGTTCGAAGCTGCCTCGTTCTTGCGACGGAATGGGGCGGATACGATGCTGATCCAGCGCATGCTGCAGGAGAACCTGGCTGGCTATGTGAGCAAAGCGGAGATTATCAAGCATGCGGAGTTGTATTACGATCATATAGCGATCGCGGTCGTAGAGCCGGGTCGCCGCAACTCACAGCTGCTAATCGCTCAATCGGCAGACGCGCTGCTGAATATGCAGGGGATTCTGGCATCATTCGTCATCGGGGAGAGACAGGACGGCCTTATTGCCGTCAGCGCACGATCGCTTGGCCATATGAATGTACAGGTGGTCATGGAACGCATGGGCGGCGGCGGACATCTGACGAATGCAGCCGTGCAATTGGAAGGCACAGTAGAAGATACAGCTGAGAAGTTGAAGGCGATATTGGCGCAAATTGAATCGGAAGAGGGGTTATTCGAATGAAGGTCATTTTTTTGCAGGACGTGAAGGGTCAAGGGAAGAAAGGGCAAATTAAAGATTTGTCCGAGGGCTATGTGCGCAATTTCTTGCTGCCGAAGGGTCTGGTGAAGCTGGCATCGGATGGCAATCTGAAGACGCTGGATGCGCAGAATAAATCGGAAGAGAAGCGCAAAGTCAAGGAGAAAGAGGATGCCGAGGCGCTGGGCAAGCGTATGGAAGAGATGACGGTCGTCGTGAAAGCGAAGTCCGGAGAAGGCGGCCGCTTGTTCGGAGCGATTACAAGCAAGCAGATCGCCGAGGCGCTGGCTGCGCAAGGCATTAAGATTGATAAGAGAAAAATCGAGCTCGAAGAGCCAATCCGCACATTGGGCGTAACGAAAGTACAAGTGAAGCTGCATACAGATGTAAAAGCGACTCTAAGCGTACAAACGGCAGAAGAGTAGACGACCTCAATAATAGTGGCTTGAAGATAACGGAAGGAGATGCTGACAGATGGATACGGAGCTGACGTTCGATCGGGTTCCGCCTCAAAATATAGAAGCCGAGCAAGCGGTCATCGGCGCTGTGCTATTGCAGCCGGAAGCACTAATTACAGCTATGGAACGGGTGAAAAGCGAGGACTTCTATAGCAGCGCTCACCAGCGTATCTTCGAGGCCATGATTGAGCTTGGAGAGGATAATCAACCGATTGATCTGGTTACTCTTACAGCTCACTTGCAGGATCAGGGGCTGCTGGAGGAGATTGGCGGTGTCAGCTACATGGCGAAGCTGGCTAATGCCGTGCCTACAGCTGCTAACGTGGATTACTATGCGCAGATTGTAGAAGAGAAGTCCATGCTGCGGAGATTGATTCGCACCGCTACTAATATCGTGTCGGATGGGTATGCTAACTCCGAGGACGTCAGCGTGCTGCTCGGCGATGCGGAGAAGCGAATATTGGAGATCGCCAACAGGCGAAGCAGCAGCGGATTTATCTCGATTCGAGACGTGCTGATGGAAGTGTTCGAGAAGGTCGAGTTCCTCTACACCAATCGGGGAGGCACGACAGGGATACCTTCCGGCTTCGTCGATCTGGATAAGATGACGGCAGGCTTCCAGCGCAGCGACTTGATTATCGTCGCCGCCCGTCCTTCCGTCGGGAAGACGGCATTCGCGCTCAATATCGCACAGAATGTCGGGGTCCGGGCAGGGGAGACAGTGGCGATCTTCAGTCTGGAGATGTCCGCCGCGCAGCTCGTTCAGCGGATGATCTGCGCGGAATCGAACGTGGATGCCACTCGGATGAGAACGGGCCAGCTGGAAGGCGACGATTGGGAGAAGCTGACGATGGCGATCGGCGCGTTGTCAGAAGCACAGATCTATATTGACGATACCCCGGGTATTACGGTAGCGGACATCCGCGCCAAGTGCCGCCGTCTGAAGAAGGAACGCGGCCTCGGCATGATTCTAATCGATTACCTGCAATTGATTCAAGGCCGGGGCAAAGCAGGCGAGAACCGTCAGCAGGAAGTATCGGAGATCTCCCGTACGCTGAAGCAGATTGCCCGTGAACTGGAAGTGCCGGTCATTGCCCTGTCCCAGCTGAGCCGCGGCGTCGAGCAACGTCAGGACAAGCGACCGATGATGTCCGATCTTCGGGAATCCGGCTCTATCGAGCAGGACGCCGATATCGTCTCCTTCCTCTATCGCGACGACTACTACGATAAGGAGTCGGAGAAGAAGAACATCATCGAGATTATTATTGCGAAGCAGCGGAATGGTCCAGTCGGAACTGTAGAGCTTGTGTTTTTGAAAAACTTCAATAAATTCGTCAGTTTGGACCGTTCGCATGGGGATCCATCACAGGCATCTTGATATATCCGAACAATTGCTAAGAAGTATCCGCAATTGTTCGTTTTTCGTTTGACTTATAAATCATGGACTGCTACACTAAAAGTGCTGTCGAAGAGGCAGTAATTTACGGTGTGCTTCTACATCGCACGGGGGTATGTACACATGTCTACGGTAGTTGTTGTCGGTACGCAATGGGGAGACGAAGGCAAAGGGAAAATTACGGACTTCCTGGCGGAGGGAGCCGATGTCATTGCCCGTTACCAAGGGGGTAACAACGCGGGACACACCATCCTCATTGATAACAAGAAATATAAGCTTACGATGATTCCTTCAGGAATATTCAACGATAATAAAGTATGCGTCATCGGCAATGGCATGGTCATTAATCCGGAGGCGCTCATTAACGAGATCAATTACATCCATGAGAATGGCTTCTCTACTGACAATCTGGTCATCAGCGACCGCGCGCATGTCATTATGCCGTATCATCTGGTGCTGGACGCGCTGGAAGAAGACCGCAAGGGCGACAACAAGATCGGCACAACCCGCAAAGGCATCGGCCCGTGCTATATGGACAAAGCGTCGCGCAATGGTATACGCATCGCTGACCTGATGGACGCTGCGGAATTCGAGTCGCGCGCACGGGCGATTATCGCGGAGAAAAACCAGCTGATTCAGCAAGTATACGGCGGCGAACCGCTGAATGCGGACCAGATCATCAGCAGCTACCTGGAATTCGCGGAGACGCTTCGTTCTTATGTGACGGATACGTCCGTCGTACTGAACGATGCTATCGACGAAGGCAAGAAAGTGCTGTTCGAAGGCGCGCAAGGCGTCATGCTTGACATTGATCAAGGCACTTATCCGTACGTGACTTCTTCCAATCCGTCAGCAGGCGGCGTCTGCATCGGTTCCGGCGTCGGTCCTTCCCGCATTCAAGAGGTTATCGGCGTAGCGAAGGCATATACGACACGCGTAGGCGACGGGCCGTTCCCGACGGAGCAAGACAATGCGATTGGACAGCTTATCCGTGATAAGGGACACGAATATGGCACTGTAACAGGTCGTCCGCGTCGCGTCGGTTGGTTCGACACAGTCGTCGTGCGCCATGCACGCCGCGTCAGCGGCATTACCGGCCTGTCCCTGAATTCGCTGGACGTCTTGTCCGGTCTGGAGACAGTCAAGATCTGCACAGGGTACAAATACCGCGGAGAAGTGATCTATCACTATCCTGCGAGCCTGAAGGCCGTCTCGGAATGCGAAGCGGTGTACGAGGAGTGGCCGGGCTGGTCCGAGGATCTGTCCAACGTGAAGAAGCTGGAGGATCTGCCGCAGAGCGCGCTCAACTATGTGAACCGCGTATCGGAGCTGACCGGCATTCCGATCTCGATCTTCTCCGTAGGACGCAACCGCGAGCAGACGAATCAGGTCCGTGCGATTTATCAATAAGATCTAGGCAAGCAGCGCAGGAGAGCATCGCTCCGACGCTGCTTTTTTGTTGCCATCGATTTTGCACTTTGCATGACATCATGATCTATCAACCGATAGCCAGAAGGAGTCGCAAGTCTCTTATCCACCCCGTATGAATGCAAGTCTGCTTCGTTGACCATAATGATAGGAAGGAGAATTCTAAGCCGCTTTATGCGAGAAGAAGGAGGAAGAGTATGTTGAGAGGTGTGGCTTGGCTTGGCAAGATTGTGGCTGCAGGGCTACTGATCAGCTTCCTGTCGATCTGGACGACGGGTTATATCGTCACTAGTTACGTAGAGACGGCGCTGAAGCAATACAACATACCGTTGGATATGCCGCCTATGGCGATGTCCGGAGTGTGGGGGGACCTATGGGGATCGGAGCCTCTGCTGACGGCACAGGCGGTTGACGAGTCGGAGAAGGGGACAGAGGAACGAACAGACGATGCTGCGAGCGCGTTTGACGAACAACTGGATGAATGGGCGAAGGCGCCTCTTACGGATATAGGCGGAGGTTCCGGAAGCCATGCGGAAGAGGGGTTGGAAGAGGTTCATCAGGGAAGCGTGGCAGAGAGCGGGGAACTCGATGATAGCGGGCATTCAGACCTAGAAGGAATTGAAGCAGCGCTTACGACGGAAGAACTAGATCGTGTAAAAAACACTATGAGCGAAGAAGATAAAGTTCGACTACTGGACATATTATCAACCAAATTACCGCAAGAAACATGGCAAAAGATATCGAAATATGTCGAAGAAGGCTTATCGGAGGAAGAGCTTTTATCCATTCAGCAGCTGATGGCTCAGCATCTCGATCAGGAGGAATACGATGAAATGATGGGGATTCTGAAAAAATATTAATTTTGCTAATGGCGTGAATGAGTTGCTCCTATTGTAAAGCATGTGTTAAAGTAAGAGACGGATGATCCGAGAGGGGTATTCGTCTTTTTTTATGTTATGAATACTACACTAATTAATAGAATCGTGAAAAGGAGACTACCATGACCAGTTTCAAGGCCATGCGTCATATGAAGAAAATATGGGACCAGACGGTTCGGTACTTTCGTCCTATGCGCGAGCAAGACTCTAATGGTAAGACCGAGCAAGATCCTTCCGAGGAGGCTGCGATGCTTCCCGTATGGCGGAGAAAGAAGACCCTTGCCATAGGCGGGGCGCTTATCTTGCTCACGACTGCCGGCCTTGTCGGCACACAGCAATATAACGCATACGTAGAACGCAATACTGTCGATATTTATCATGTGTATATGAACGGCGAGAAGGTAGGAACGGTAGGGAATCCGGAAGAGGTAGAGAAGCTGGTCGCGCTGGAGACGGAAGAGCTGACGCAGGCTCATCCGGGCAAGCGGATGGTGCTGGATACCGGAGCAATTACATATGAGGATGAGCGAGTGTTCAAGGGAGTGCCGGAGACGGCTTCCACGCTGACCGCACTTGAGCAGCGCTTCACATCCCATGCTGTAGGCGTTGAAGTGAAGGTGGACGGTAAAGTAATCGGCATTGTGAATGATCAGGAGACGGCCGACAATATTCTGGCGCGGGTACAGAGCAAGTATGCGCCGGGTCTGGTCAATGAGCAGAAGGAGCTTAAAACGGTCAAGACATTATCTCTCCAGTCTTCCAGTAATGTGGCAGAGGATGCGGCTGCGAAGGAAGAGGCGCCAGGTGTGCAAGTGACCGAAGTGGGCTTCGTTGAAGATGTGGCGATCGACGAGGTGGATATTGATCCCGCCAAGATTTCCAGTGCGGATGATATCTATAAGCTGATTGTGAATGGCAGCACCAAGCCGACGAAGTACGTTGTGCAATCCGGCGATTGCGTCGGCTGCATCGCTCAGAAGTTCGATATCTCCCCGCAAGTGATCTATGAGAACAATCCATGGATCGAAGGCGACCGCATTACGGTCGGCGACGAGCTGGATCTTACAGTCATCCAGCCGGAGGTGACGGTCAGAACGGTGGAGAGAGTGATCGAGCACGAGGCGATCACTGCGCCGGTAGAGATTGTCAAGAACGACAAAATGCGCGTAGGAGAGAGCAAGACGATTAAGGAAGGCGTCGACGGCAAGCAGAGCCTCACTTATCTGATCGAGAAGCAGAACGGTTATGTTGTATCGGAGGAGCTGGTCGATAAGGTTGTTCTTCAGGAGCCTGTCGCAGCGGTCGTAGAGAAGGGCACGATGGTCGTGCTGGGCGAAGGCACAGGACGCTTCGCGATGCCGGTATCCGGCTACCGAATTACGAGCAAGTTCGGCAAGCGTTGGGGCCGTATGCATAACGGCATAGACATGATTGGCAACAAGACGATTATGGCCGCCGATTCCGGCGTAGTTGAATTTGCAGGCAGGAAGCAAGGGCTGGGCATTGCCATTATTATCAACCATAAGAATGGCTTCAAAACCGTATACGGTCATTTGAGTTCATTAAAGGTGAGTAAGGGCGACAAAGTGGAAAAAGGCGACTCTATCGGCATTATGGGCAATACAGGCAATTCAACAGGTACTCATTTACATTTTGAAATTCATAAAAACGGCGTTATTCAAAATCCATTGAAGTATTTATAAGGATGGACAAGCATCGTTTGAGGCTCATACCTCAGCGGTGCTTTTTTCAATGTGAAGCCGAGGCGGACGTATGTTAAAATAGGTACAGTAAATAGGACAAGCGACAGGCGGTGTGTAACGATGCACGGAAAAATACTTGTGGTCGACGACGAACAGCCGATAGCGGATATATTGAAGTTCAATCTGGAGAAGGAAGGATACCAGGTCATATGCGCCTTCGACGGTGGAGAAGCGGTGCGTCTCGCAATGGAAGAAGAGCCTGATCTCATGCTGCTGGATCTGATGCTTCCCGTGAAAGACGGCATGGATGTATGCCGTGAAGTGCGGACGAAGCTCAATATGCCCATTATTATGTTGACGGCCAAAGATACGGAAATTGATAAGGTGCTCGGCCTAGAGCTGGGAGCGGACGATTATGTGACGAAGCCATTCAGCACCAGAGAATTGCTCGCCCGGGTGAAGGCTCATCTCCGCCGCCAGAAGAAAGCGGAGCAGGCGGCGGAGGCGACAGGCGTTCAACAGGAGCCGGAAGAGGAGCAGCAAGGGCTTAAGCTGTTCAATCTGTTCATTGATACGGATATGTATGTCGTCTACAAGAATGGAGAGCCGCTGGATCTGACCCATCGCGAATTCGAACTGGTGCATTATATGGCCCGTAATAGCGGCAAGGTCATGACACGAGAGCATCTGCTGCAGGCCGTGTGGGGCTTCGAATACTTCGGCGATGTGCGGACGGTGGATGTGACGATTCGAAGGCTGCGCGAGAAGATTGAGGATGATCCCAGCAGGCCGGAGTATATTATGACAAGACGCGGGCTGGGCTACTTGATGCGCAATCCCAAGTCGGGAGGCTTCGGCTACGGATGAGGCGGCGCAGCTTCTTCCGCACAATTCAGGTGAAGCTCGTCATTATCTACCTTCTGCTCATACTCGTCGCGATGCAGTTAATCGGCGTCTATTTCATCAGCACAGTGAAGAACTCGCTCATTACCAGCTTCACGACGAACTTGAAGGAGCAAGCGGACATCTTGTCCAAATTCGCAGCTCCCAGCCTCTCGCCCAATATGGAGACAGACGGCGATTCCCCGGACAATACGACAGAGGATCTCAATCTGGTCGTGCGCAATCTGTTCAGTATTAGCGGTGCTGAAGTGCAGGTGCTGGATGCGAACGGCAGGCTTGTCGCGACATCGCTGCAGGTGCATCAGTCGCGTATCGGACAGAAGAACAAGTCACTGGCTGTCAGCCGCGCTCTGCAGAATATCCCGGACAATGAGGAAGAATTCATCGACGAGGACAATACGCGTAAGAAGTCGATCGCGCTTCCCGTTACCCACAATGAGAAGATCGTGGGAGCGGTCTATGTCGTGGCGTCGATGACAGAGCTGTATGAAACGGTCAACCGGGTAAACCAGATCTTCTTCTCCGGCACCTTGATTGCGCTTGGCTTGACGGGCGTGCTGGGTATTCTGCTTGCCCATACCATTACCGTGCCGATTCAAGGACTGACCAGACAAGCAGAGGCAGTCGCCGACGGAAGATTCGATCTGAAGGCGCCGGTACTGGGAGAGGATGAGATCGGACGGCTCAGCATGGCGTTCAACGTCATGACGATTCGGCTGAAGGAGGCGCTCTCCGCCAATGAGGAGGAGAACGAGAAGCTGGTGTCGGTACTGTCCAATATGAGCGATGGCGTCATCGCCGCCGATGAACACGGTGTCATTATGATCTGGAACCGGCGGGCGCTGGAGCTGCTGGATGCGGAGCGGCTACAGGGCAAGGAGCTGTACGATGTGCTGAGCCTTCCGGCCGAGAAGCTGGAGCAATTGGAGCAAGGCCGCGTTCAGACGACACTGTTCACCAAGGAACTGCAGGAGCAAGATGCCGGCGAAGTGAGCGAAAGTCTGTTGAAGGTGACATTCACGCCGATTCATCGTAGAGACCGTGGGATTACGGGCACGATCGTCGTGCTGCAGGATGTCACCGAGCAAGAGAAGCTGGAGCAGTCGCGCCGTCAATTCGTCGCCAATGTATCCCATGAGCTCCGTACGCCGCTGACGACGATCAAGAGCTATGCGGAGGCATTGAATGACGGAGCGCTGGAGGAGCGCGAGCTGTCTGAACGCTTCGTCGGCGTCATTAGTAATGAGACGGAGCGTATGATCAGGCTCGTGACCGATCTGCTGCATCTGTCGAGATTCGATTCCAACGGCGCTCCGCTCAGGCGGAGGTCCGCGCCCATACACGATATGCTGGACGAAGTGGCTGATCGGTTCTCCTTCCAGCTGCGACAGAAGTCCATTAAAGCGTCGGTGCGTGTGGAGCCGGGCTTGAAGACGGCATGGGTGGATCGCGATCAGATTGATCAGGTGCTGGACAATCTGCTGTCCAATGCGATCAAGTATACGCTGGATGGCGGTACGATCAAGCTGACAGCGAGTAAGTCGACGGACGGAACGGAACTGGAGATTAGTGTGAAGGATACCGGGATCGGCATTCCGAAGAAGGATCTGGCCCGTATATTCGACCGCTTCTATCGAGTGGATAAGGCAAGATCGCGCAATATGGGCGGTACCGGGCTTGGCTTGTCCATTGCCCGGGAAATCGTCAAGGCGCACGGCGGCACGATCTCTCTCCAATCGGAACTTAACGAGGGAACGACCGTTACGTTCACACTTCCGCTGCTACAAGAAGGGGGGGAGTCGGCATGATGGAGAGAATGAAGACGGCGCTGCTTGTCGTACTGGTTGCCTTGAGTCTGCTGCAAAGTTACTTCCTGGCTTATCGGATGCCGGGGCTCGGAGCAACGGTGAGAAGCGATCAGGACTACGTTCATGCCGAACCGCTGGGCAAGCCGGCCAGTGTGGAAGAGATGATATTCCCCAATGAATTGATTCTGCATAGAGGGGACAACAAGCATACGGTCATCTATCCCGGCATGCAGTTCTACGATATGATTCTGAAGCAGCGCATTGCGGGGCGAGAATTCAAGGGCTTCCAGCGCAGCCCTGCCAGTCTGATGGATTGGGAATATATTCGGGAGAAAGAGATTGGCGTTGAGCTGCGGTTCGACGGCGGCATCTCCATCGAGCTGCTGCAGAAGCTGTTGAAGGTGGAAGGCGACCCCCTGTTCCTGAACGAGCGGATCGATCGCATCTGGATATTCAAGACGACAGCGACCGAAGAGGTGCGCACATTCTTCTTCAGCAATGACGGCTTGACCGTCTATGAATCGATAAGAGCGGATCTGACGATTCGGGATGTGCAGGATTATGTCGGCTTCGGCGAATACATGCCGGCTTACCGGATAACGAAGGATGGTCTCTATATTCCCGAGACATTCCTGCAGGCTACGGAAGTGATTATGCCGTACGAGACGTATTCCCCGCAGCAGATCCAGCGCAGTCTCTTCGATCCCGGCACGACCATTGCCTGGGAGGATCGCGGCGGCTCGCAGATTATTACCGACGGCAAGCGCGGCTTGCAGGTGAAGCAGAATGGGACATGGATCAGTTATACGAATCCGGCGGCGACGAAGAGCAGCGATGTGGAGTTAAGCGAGAATGTCTACGCATCCATCGACTTCATTAATCAGCATGGCGGCTGGGACGGCTCTCATCGCCTGATGGGCCTGCAGCCTGCCCAGGAGCAGAAGTATGTGCAATTCCGCCAATATATCGAGCAATATCCCGTCGTGGGCGATCCTTACTTCCAATATGGCTATATGCGGCTTGTTTTGCAGAAGGGCGTCGTGACGGAATATGAGCGTTCGCTCATTACGTTGTCCTCGCGTTCGGAGTCCAGGAAGGAGAGATGGCTGCAAGGCGGAGATCAGCTGGAGGATCGCTTGAAGCGGTATGAGCGCGTCAATGAGGTTGCTTCTGTCTATCCCGCGTTGAAAGCCAGGCCGCTGGAAGATCAGCGTATGAGCTTGACACCGGTATGGGTGGCAAGACATAGGGACGGAACGGAGACGGTATTGTCCGAAGCGCTGCCGGCGGGATTCAAGCCGCCGCAAGAAGGTGCTGCTGCACGGGACATCGAGGCGTCTTCGGAAGGAGCAAGTCAGGAAGGCGCAGCTGCGAATCGTTCCGAGTCGGACAATGATCAGAGTGTAGATCAGAGGCAAGGCCGCGGTCTTGAAGAAGATCAGGATGAAGAGCGGCTTGAAGTTGCAGAGTAAGGGGGTGAAGATGGATGGATTGGAGCAGAGCGAAAAGTGTGCTTATTATTTCGTTCCTGATGCTGAATATACTGCTCGGCTACCAGCTCTGGCTAGACATTCGAACGCAGCTGGACGCCAATATGAACACAGCGGAGCTGCCGCAGGATAAGCTGCAGCTCATGCAGCAGAAGCGAATATCGCTAACGGCCAATCTGCCGTCCGAAACCCCGAAGCTCGGGGATCTGACCTATCTGCTTCATGAAGACGATGCACAGGGGGAAGAGCCGATAGAGCTGCTTGAACCGGTGGACAGCGCCGATATATTCACCAAGTCGGAATTGATGAAGTCGCTTGGCGATCAGGTGCCCGAACTCGAAGAGTACGGCTATGATCTACATAGCAATCGGGATGGCGTATTCGTCATGTACCGGGTATATGAGGGACGTCCGATGTTCAATGTGAGGCTGGAGCTGTACAACAGCAATCTGAAGATTACGGGCTACCGTCAGCAGCGTGTGGAGTTGATCAGTATCGGGGAGCAGAATAAGGTGCTGCCGGCTGCCAAGGTGGTGGCCAGCCTGATCGAGACCTATCTGGAAGCGGGAGCGGTCATATCCGATATACAGCTTGGCTATCACGGCCAGATCTTCGATTCTGAGAAGCAGGTGGCCGCGCCATCGTGGCGGGTTATGCTGGAAGACGGCAAAGTGTATTATGTCCATGCGATTAGCGGTGAAGTGGCGACTGACAAGCAAGAAGGGGAAGATGGCGACGATACGGATAGCGGCGCTGGATTGATGCTGAAGCAAGGGAATCAGTAAATGTTAGGGGAGAAAGGATAGGGCAAAGCGGTTATGGGACTTCGATTTACCATTCTGGCAAGCGGATCTACAGGGAATGCGACCATTGTACAGGGCAGCGAGCGAACGGTGCTGATCGATGCGGGACTAAGCGCCAAGAAGCTGGACGAGCTGATGAAGGAGCAAGGCATATCCGGTCATGATATCGACGCGCTGCTTGTGACGCACGAGCATTCCGATCACATTAAGGGGTTGGGAGCATTCGCTCGCAAGTATGAACTGCCCATCTACGCCAATGAGGCGACGTGGGGAGCGATGGAGCGGCATGTCGGCAAGATTGAGAAGGAGAAGCGGGTGTATATGGAGAGCGGGGAGGAGCTGGCGTTCGGGGCGCTGCGAGTGCAGTCTTACCCAATCTCGCATGATGCGGCGGAGCCTGTCGGCTACTGCTTCCAGGAGAATGGCGAGAAGCTGAGCCTGGCGACAGATCTGGGCTATGTAAGCGATAAGGTGAAGCAACAGATTATCGATTCCGATGTGCTTGTGCTGGAATCCAATCATGATACGGAGATGCTGCGGATGGGACGCTATCCGTGGAATATTAAGCGCCGCATCCTGAGCGATGTCGGCCATTTATCTAATGTGGCAGCGGGCGAAGCGCTGATCGAGCTGATGACGGACCGGACGAAGCGTGTCTATCTGGCCCATCTCAGTCTTGATCATAACCAGATGGATCTGGCGATGCTGACGGTCAATTCCATCTTGGAGAATAACGGGATATTTTATAAGAAGGAGGAGTTCCCGCTGCGGAAGACTTATGCGGACCGCGCTACCCCATGGGATGAAGTGATGCGGAAATAAGCTCTTCCAGCTGCCGGTCGAGCGTGGCGGACTTCTGGTCCAGCTCCTCTTGGGTCAGCAGTCCCTTGTCGACGAACAGCTCCAGCATGGCGCTGAGGGTCAAGACGGTGCGGTAATGTTCCTCCTTCAGATCGGCCAGCTTGGCGGCGAGGCGCACCTGCTCCCAGGCGGGGGATGAGCCCATATTCGTTGCTCTGGGGAAGTCTTGCTGGTTATCGGTGCTACAAGCGTCAGCGGGATTGCTAGAATGATTGGAACCTTCTAAGCGAATGAAGTTCATCATTTGTCACTCCTTCTCAATTTTTGGTAGGGCGTGTCTTCGTTCCACATGCTGCCGCTTTCGTTCCTTCCTGGTAGAGTGGTCTAGAGCAGTTCTAGACGCTTCCTATTCGCCATGCAACAATTGGGTTGGGTAGATTGTGAAATAACACTGGCGGGCGGGTGTGGAATGCATTATGATTGATTGCATAAACTCTGTTTATAGGCGTGGTCTCTATTCATATTGTAGTCATATATACCGAAAACATTCCTATATGAGCGAATACATTCTTAATGTCTATGGCATTGAGAGGAGCGGGTAATAGATGAGTCTGTTCGATGATGATTTTTTCTCCACCAGAGTGTCCAGACGAACGGTTCGCAAGTACAAGAAGAAAGAAGAGGCCGTGCCGAAGTGGGGGCAGATTGGCGAGTGGTCCACTATTCGGATCGCTCTCGTCTCCTCCTTCGTAAGCGCGGTCGGCGCATGCCTGTTGTTCGGGTTCATATTCGGCTTCGGCGGCGGTGCAGACCGGGCGAGTGTGCCCGCAGGGAGCGCTTCAATCGGCTCTGATCCTTCGGAATGGACGATTCATGCAACGGCGAAGGTGAGGCCGGCTGTCGTCAGCATTATCAATGAGCAGAAATTCTCGCTTGGCCTCGGGAGCAAGAAGATCGAAGGCGATATGGAAGAAGGCGTACTGAGGGAAGCGGGAGTAGGATCTGGTGTCATCATCGAGAAGAGGGACGGCAAGGCGTATATTGTCACCAATTATCATGTTGTGGCAGGCGCTGAGAAGGTGAAGGCGGTCATTATGAACGGCGAGGTTCGTGAAGCGGATATCGTCGGCGAAGACCCCATTACCGATCTTGCCGTACTGGAGATCGACAGCAAGGGCGTCGACACCGTGGCGGAGATTGGCGATTCTTCCAAGCTGCGCGAGGCGGAATTCGTCATTGCGATCGGCAACCCGCTGGGCATGGGCAAGTCGACCACACTGGGTGTCGTGAGCGTTACGAAGGAGGTCGTGCCGGTATCGTTGAACGGTAACGGCATGATGGACTGGGAGCAGGAAGTGATACGCGTCGATGCGGCGATTAATGAAGGGAATAGCGGCGGACCGCTGATCGATCTGGACGGCCGGGTCGTCGGCATTAACAGTATGAAGATCGCCGACTTCGGCGTAGAGAGCATCGGGTATGCGATCCCGATTAACAATGCGATTCCTATTATTAACAGTCTGATCGATCAAGGCTATGTGCCGCGCCCTTATCTCGGCGTCTATACGATGGATCTGGAGCATTATTGGGGCCAGCAGAGTCTGGAGAAGTTCCTTCAGGAGGAGTTCCCTGAAGACGAGAGTGCAGACGGCGAGAAGAAGGAAGACGAGGCGCCCTCAGATGATGATAGCGAATCGCAAGGTGGCGGCGGTTATAATATTCAGGTGCCGGATAATGTGTACAATGGCGTCATTGTACTAGAAGCGGTTGGGCCTGCTCTGGAGGCGGGGCTTCAGATGAACGACATCATTGTGAAGCTGGATGAAGAGGAGGTCCGCACAACGCGCGAGCTGCGTCGCTACTTGTACAATAAGAAGAAGATCGGCGAGGATATTACCGTCTCCTACTATCGCGGCAGCGAGCTGCAATCGCTGAAGCTGAAGCTGAGCGATCGGGAAGAGGAGTAACGAGCAGGCGGCGGCGCAGTCTCAAGGGGCTGCTGCTTCAATCATATCGAATGGATGGGGGAAGGAGACTTTAGGTCTCCTTTTTTGCGGTGCGCCACGCATGGCGCGTAGCTAGGCGGTGAAAGTCCGCTATGGGGGCTTGCAGTTGCCAACCATTAGCCAAGAGCAAGGGTGTCCATCGCGAGGTGGA